>JALVBA010000322.1 GCA_027010905.1 Marinilabiliaceae bacterium | reverse complement strand
CTATGAATATGATACTACAGGAAATGTAATATATTGGTATATGCCTATTGAGAAGAATAGTATACCTGTATTTAGAGAGGAATATGTAAACATAAAGAATGTATTGGATAGTGGATTTTATGTTCAAGCAGAAGTGCCAAGCATTTCACCTTATCAATTAATACCTTTTGCGATTCAAGGAAAGGGAAAAGCTATCGATAGGTCAAAAGCTTTATGGATTATTTCCCCTAAAGTGAACAGAGACTCTCTGATTAGAGTTGGAATTAGAGTGATACGGAATGATACCGTAAGTACTATTATAGGATGGAAAGAATTAAGGTTGTCAGATATAAAATAATGCCTTGTCTTTGCTTGTAACGGGGATATTATACAACAAAACACCGCTCCCTCGAGAATCCTTTCGCGTGGGATAGTAACAAACAGGCAGTAATAGAATTAAAAATAGAGATAGTAACGTCTGGCAAGTCCGGGCTTTTGTTTATAATGAAGATAGAATACAATAATTTATTTACGCATTTTATTCTTACAACATTGCATCGGCTAACAATTATTCCTGAAGAAAATAGAGAGCGAATTGAAAAATTTATTACAGGAGTTGTAAAAAACTATAACTGTAAACTCTATGCGATATATGCAAATCTGGAACATGTCCATTTTCTAATCTCTCGCTCATCAAATATATCAGAAGAGTATATAGCCAGTATTATTGCAGATAGTTCTGTTAAGTTTATAAACAAACATAAATTAGTGAAAGGGCATTTTGACTGGCAGTCTATTGCTTCAGCATTTTCAATTTCAAAAAGTAATGTTGATTGCGTTTGTAAATAATATACTCAATCAGAAAGAACATCATCGAAAAATAACATTTAAGGAGGAGGAGTATGAAAACCTTATTACCTTATTTGAATAAACAATACATTCAAATGAATAAGGTAATAAGGTTAAAAAAATGGAGTTGTCTTTCTACTAAGGTTATTACGAATCTATAAGGTTTTATCCTATAACCAATTGTTCTTATTCTGGAAGGGTACGTGGGGGAATTAAACTTCAGAATTTCAGTCAAGCCTTCACTCGCAGTGAAGGCTTGACTCTGTGCATCCTCTATTTCTATCAAACGGTCTCCTCCAATCCTGAGATATCCAAAATAAATCCCTCCATTCCACTAACTTTGCTTCCTATGGTAATCGGATTGGCCGAAAGAATATGTTTCCCTGTTGTACCATCTTTACATTTTCTTGTTGCAATCTCACCGGTAATAGTTTCGCCATCCATCACTTTCCTATAAGCCTCTTCTAAAGCCGGCTTGTCTTCTGGATTACGAGTAAACGTAAAATGGTTCCCAATAACCTCATCCTTACTATCAAACTTGTATAGTTTTAACCATGCATCATTAACGTCAACGATATTGCCATTTTCATCTAAATGGTAGTAACCTGCACTGCTGTTTCTTACGGTATAGTACATGTGATCAGTTAGCTCCTCCGTCTCATTAATATCCAGCACAAAGCCTTCAATACCCGATATTTCACCATTTTCATAGGTGGGATTTGCAGATAAAATATGTTTTCCTACGCTCTCATCAAAGCACCTTCTTATCACCGGAATCCCGGTAATTGTTTCACCTTTAAAAACACGCTTTACTATACTGTCCATTTCAGAGATATTTCTTTTATCTCTGGTTTTTGAATAGTGTTGTCCTATAATTTTAGCCTTATCTTTGCAACGATACATCTTAAGCCATGCATCATTAACATCAGTTATATTTCCATCCTTATCAAGACGATAGTACCCTGCCACACTCTCCTCCACCGCTTTTTGCAGATGCGCCATTCGCACCTCTTCATTGTCAATGTCTATCTCTTCCCAGCCGGTAATCATTGCTTTAATACTTGACAGCGGAGTATCTCCTGTAGTAGTAAGATAGACATGGGCAACAACAAAAATCAAAAGCATAAATGCTCCTATGGTATGAATATATGCAACTATTTCAAGATTGAAAAAAATGGCCGGACTGTCAGGATAAACATAAAACAGATATATAAATCCGGTAATTATCTGAACAGGAATAACAAATAGTTTTAGTCCAAGATAGATGAGCCGTTGCAGAGGATTAAACTTGTTGTAAACAGTTTTGTTGGTGGGGTGAGGTGCTCCTTTGAATATTCCAATGATATAATAATTTATCTGAGCTTTGATGTACTTTGTTGTTGGAATATACTGCTTCCATTCACCGGTAACAAAATGCCAGAATATGGCGAATATAATAAGAACAAGCAGAGCCCACGCAGCAATATTATGCATGATTACTGCATTTTGGAAACCAAACAGTTTGTATGTACTGTGAATCTCAAATCCGGTAAGAGCCAAAAAGAGTATCAACAGTGCCTGATTCCAATGCCAAAACCGTTCAAATCGTCTATATATATATGTCTTCTTCTTCATAATTAGTTAATTATTTTTTAATAATTCGTAGTGTTGCGTGAATGATAACTCCAAGTATTGAGAGGAGTATCATAATAACTCCTATTACATCGAGCAGGTTATTATAGTTGCGTCCGGGCAGGTAAAAGTCGGTTACTTTAGCCAGTCTTCCGTTACGCGAGTGGCACTCAGTACAGGTAAGCGACTCTTCGCGCGGTGCTACCATGTGGTTTACCGGCCAGTCCATTTGAGTTGAAACAAATCCAAACTTCCCACTATATGGAAGGCCAACTTCAGCCATTCCGGTTTTTGCTGCTTTATTCCAGTCAAAATTTAACCAGTACGAAGTGGTGTCTTTTCCAAACAGATGAGGAATTATCATGTAATTATTTTTGGCATCGTAAATCTGTTTTCCTGTAAATCGTTTAACCGGAATAATTTTTGAATTTTTATCGGTGTAGGTACCTTTGAAGTAGTTTAAGTGAACTGTTTTTTTTGGATCAATTTTGTCGCCCATTATATAGTGGCGTGCTTCTCCGTTCGACCAAATGTATTCGGGCTTAACATTTTTCGCCCAAATAAAGCTACCCTTTTTGGTGTGATAAGTCATTGCTCCGGCACTGTCTTTTTTCATCATCATGCTTCCATCGGGATTAAATTTCCCGGCTGTCGACCAGTCCCAGTACATTTTTGTCGGATTAACTTTTGCAAACTCGGGAATATGGCAAGTCTGACAAGCAATCCGGTCAGTATGCTCGTTTAATATAGGGTTTTTATGAGGTGCTTCGGTGTGGCACTCTTCGCAACTAACCCGATTTTTGTTGGCCGATGCAATAGAATACAAGTTCCCTTTAATGTCGTGTCTTTTGGTTTTGTGGCACTCTATACAGCCCATATTTGCACTGTTAACTCCCATATGAACATCAACTTTTCGCGATGTTTTATTCAATGCCATCTCCAAATCGCCGTGTTTTACATTGTTTCCGCCGCCGCCAACATAATGGCAGGCTCCGCAGTTATGTCGCTGCGGTTTGCCAATGCTTTTTAAAACTTTTTTGTAATCGAACGGATGAGAAGCAATTCCGCAAATTACCATCTCTTTTTTTGCAGGAAGACCATAATCGCCTGTGGCTTTTTTATAAATTCCCGATTGGTCATGGCAAACAATACAGTCGATGTTTCTGCTATTGTCGAATTTTGCATTCATGTCTTTCCACCCATAACCAATATGGCAACTCGAACAGAGCTTTTCGTTCGATTTTGTGCCAATACAGAAATTGTTTACAATGTTTTTTTTGCCAAGCATAATGGTATCACCATTATCTTTAATGTATGGTTTTGCCCATTTCCAGTGCGAAGTAGCCATCACTTCCTGGTCGGTTTTATTGTGGCACGAAAGACATGCTTCGGTAATCTGTTGAGGAGTTTTAAAATCCTGTTTTAAAATATCAAACTTACTGTGATCCACTTCAGGTATTGTGTTCACCTTGTAGTTAATAAGTTTAACATTCTTCTCCCTATCCGACCTGTTCAAAACATATACCCCACCAATAATCCAAGGTAAAATTATGGCAATGAAGAAAAATAACAATCTAAAAAACTTGTTTTGTGACTGCTTAATTGTTAGCATATTATCAAATTTACAGTTTTAATTATTAAACGTGAAAAACCTTCTTAATTTCATTTTCGAGTTCATTGAATCTCCTCTTATCACAATGTTCGGAATAAATACCTATAAAATCCTGAATATAGTCTTTCAGAAAAATTGATGTTAGAAATGAATCAAATAGGTGGTAGTTGCAATTATTTTTAATTCTTTCCATTCCCTCTAAAAACTCATCAAAGTTTATAAGTCGTGGAACTTCAAAAAAATAGTGGTTTTCATCGTTTCTGTTTTGAAACACTCCATCTCCAATCTTTGTGAATTCAGTATACTTCTTATAGTAAATAAGACTTTGATATTGCTTAATTTCCTTTGTTGAAAAAAAATGGATATCTAACTTTTTACATTCAGTAACCAACTGAGGTAACTGTTCAATATTGTGAGACCTAATTCTTATACAAGCTTGTGCTTTATTTGATATTGTCATTTGGCCGGGTAATACGATAAAGCTACTGTTAAGTTTTTTATTTATTATGGCCGCATTTCTCAAAATTATATCCTGAAAACAAAAGGCCGGATTTTTTACCGGAAAATAAAGACTCCATGAGTGACTATGCTTATTTTCAGGGAAATTATTTTTTGCATAATAGTCAGGAGTAGGATCTGATTCAAGAACAGAGCATTTAAGTTTATCGCCTATAAAAGAACTTGCAATGCTACGTTTTAAACTATAGCAAGCAACCCCGGAGAAATCTGCATCTTTCATGATTGTATCTTTTATGCACTGGAAAATATTAACAATTTGACCGACGAAAGATAAGGAACATATGTGCAAAATAAAAGCATTTCTATTATATTTTTATTTCTACAGATATTTAGCGGATCTTGGATATAATAAAACTTAAGTTGGTTTCTCAAAATCTCCTATATTTACAGTGAATTATGATAAAGCCGCTTTCCTTATACTTGTTATTCTGTTCTTGTCTGCCCATTGTTGTTTCTGCTCAGACGGACTCTACAGTGTGGATAACCGGTAAAATTATTAACAGCAATTCTCGAAAGGCTGTACCCTATGCCAACATAGCCAGCTACTCGCAACATCTGATGTATGCGGCTGATTCAACGGGTAGTTTCTACATTCAGTTACCTTTCAACGACAGTGTTAAGGTGGTTGTTTTAGGCTACTACTCGAAAGTTTTTAAGATTGATTCAGTACCTTTTCAGAGTGATGGAATCTCTCTATTCCCACTTGACAGGTCTACGATAATGCTAAATAATGTAGATATAAATCTGAAGAGGAAACTTTTTAATACGGAGGATGAACTTGAAGCAAAGGGGAGTGACTTCGAAAACTCCAACCTACACCTACCAGGAGACATTGTGATGTACGATAAGAGTAAGGATATTATCCCTGCTTCGTACAAGCCTATGTTTAAGAGTCGCCCCCCTCCTATTGTATTCTTCTTTCATCCTTTGAGTTATATATACTATTTTGCAAGTAAGAAAGAGAGGATGAAACGTAAGATGTCAAAGATAATTTATTCCGAGAAAAAGATGGTTCATCTCTCTAATGCACTGATTGAAGAGATTTCAGGCTATGAGGGTGATGAGTTACAACAGCTCATTATCTATTGTAATAAGAGTATTAAGATAAAAACAAACGATACCAAATCAACACTAAAACAAAAAGTTTTTATGGCTCTTGAAGAGTTTGTATCAGCCCGAAAAAAATCATCAAAATTAAACAAGAATGAGAGGCGTATCTATC
>JALVBA010000321.1 GCA_027010905.1 Marinilabiliaceae bacterium | reverse complement strand
GTAATTATCTTTATATATTTTTAAGAAAATTTTATTATGACTAATTTAAAAGAAAATGAAGGGCATAGTTTCCTAGACTTTGCATATCAGATGTACAAGTCCATGAAGGCTAATGAAATAAATTTGATCTATGAGGGTGAGGTTACTCAGGAAATTACTAAAACCTTCACCTCTCTAACAGAAAAGAGTCTTGCTAAAACAGAGGAGTCGAACATGGTTCAGCGTAAGGTATTTCATGTAATGGTTGAGTGTTTGCAAAACATCAGCAAACATGCCGACTCTATTGACGGCGAACCAGATAAACGTGGAATAGTTATGGTTAGCCATGGCAAGGAGAGCTATAACATTATTACTGGTAATGTTATTAAGAATGAAAAAATACCATCGTTAAAGGCAAGTCTCGAAACAGTTAACAGCCTTAATAAAGAGGATCTCTCAACACTGTTTAAAAAGCAGATGCGCGAAGGCAGGTTCTCTGATAAAGGAGATGCCGGATTAGGCCTTATCGATATTGCCAAAAAAACAGGCAGTAAGCTATCCTATCAGTTTAAAGAATTGAATGATAAGGTAAGCTTCTTTATTTTAACATCAACAATCAATCGTAAATAATTAAAATTATCACAATGGAAGTTATTAACATAAAAGGAACAGAAGATACTCCTAATGTAATTTTAGATAAGGACAGTGCAAAGTTTGAAATCTCCGGGCGCTCTCTTCCTGAGGATGTAAATATGTTTTTTGAACCTATCATTGATTGGATTGATGAATATTCGGAAAGCCCGTTAGACAAAACTATCTTTGATTTTAAACTGGAATATTTTAACACTGCATCGTCAAAAATAATTTTAGATATTCTACTTAAATTTGAAGAGATTGCTGAAGACGGTAAAGACATTTTAATTAAGTGGCACTACCATGCCGACGAAGAGGATATGCTAGAAGCAGGAGAAGAGTATGCTGACATTGTAGTGATTCCTTTCGAATATATAATTTGCGAAGAGGACTAACTTCAATTATTGAATAAACATTATGAGTGAAGAGATACTAAAGGCATTAATGCAACTTTTTGGACTCATTGCCAAACAGGATGGCGGTGCTATGTCGAATGAGACAGAATATGTAAAAACATTTCTGAAACAGCAGTTAAACACAGAAGCTGTTCAGGAGTATTTTTCACTCTTTTTAAAACACTCTGCCGTTAAAAGCAAAAAAGCCGGCGATGAAAGCAAGATTCAGCTGACATCAATGAAGGATTCGGTCAAAATCCTTGGTATTTGTAAAAAAATCAATCGTCGGTTGAATAAGGAGCAGAAAGTTGTTGTTCTTGTTCGACTGTACGAACTGATTAATACTGACCGTAAATTTACGGAGCAGCGTATGGCCATTATTAATACCGTGGCTGAGGTATTCAAATTCCCAAAAGATGAGGTTGAGAGTATTGAAGCATTTATTATTCACAATGATGTGAAAAAGATTGATCGGAATGAGATTCTTATCTTTTCGGCAACTGAGTATAAGCCCAAAAAGGCTCTCTACATTAATTCTCACGGGCTACTGGGTAATATCGTAATTCTGAAAATAGAGAGTTCAAACCTCTACTTCATTAGGTATACTGGTGAGCAGGAGCTTTTTCTCAACGGACTTCTAATTAACAACAGGCGAATATATCTATTCCCAAAAGGAAGTTTCATTAAGCTGCCTGTTGGAGCTCCACTCTACTACACCGATGTTGTGGGTCACTTCATGAGCGACTCATCATCGTCAAAGATTTCATATCAGGTGAAAGATGTGGAGTTTCAGTTTAAAACAGGTACGGTAGGCTTACGAAACATCAATATTGCCGAGGAGCAAGGTAAGCTTATTGGAATAATGGGTGCTAGTGGAGCAGGAAAAACAACCCTGCTTAACGTTTTGTCAGGAATTGAAACTCCCACAAAAGGAGAGGTACTGATTAATGGCTATAATCTCCACAAAGAGAAAGACCAGGTGGAAGGCGTGATTGGACTAATACCTCAGGATGACCTCTTAATTGAGGAGCTTACCGTTTTTGAAAACCTCTACTACAACGCCAAACTCTGTTTTAAAGACAAGTCGGAGAGTGATATTACTGAAATGGTAAACAGTGTTCTGATGAATCTGGGGCTCTTTGAGAGAAAAGATCTGAAAGTTGGCTCTCCTCTGAATAAAATGATTAGTGGAGGTCAGAGAAAGAGGCTTAATATAGCTCTTGAACTTATTCGTGAGCCGGCCATTCTGTTTGTTGATGAACCAACATCGGGGCTATCGTCAAGAGACTCTGAAAACGTAATGAATCTCTTACGTGAATTGGCTCTTAAAGGAAAGCTCATTTTTGTTGTTATCCACCAACCATCGTCAGACATATATAAGATGTTTGACAAAATGTTTATTCTCGATACAGGCGGATACCCCGTATATTACGGAAATCCCAGTGAATCACTGATATATTTCAAACGCCTTGACGAGCAGATAAACAGTGAGTACGGAGAGTGCCCCACATGTGGTAACCTCAACCCCGAACTAATTTTTAACATCATCGATTCAAATGTAATTGATGAGTATGGAAACTATACTAACCAGCGAAAAACCAACCCGCTGGAGTGGTACTCTTACTACAAAGAGAATATAAAAATACCGGAGATTGAGACTGTTAAAGATACTCCTCCCAAATCGCTTAATATTCCTTCGTGGATTAAGCAGTTTAAAATTTACACCCTAAGAGATTTCTACTCTAAAATAAGTAACAAGCAGTATATTCTTCTCAATATTCTTGAAGCTCCTTTGCTTGGATTTATTCTGGCATACCTTATTCGGTATATTGCCGACCCCGAATCCGATATTTACATTTTCAGAGAAAATGTAAATATTCCACCCTATATTTTTATGGGGATAATCGTTGCCCTATTTTTTGGACTGATAGTTAGTGCCGAAGAGATATTTAAAGATGCAAAGATACTTAAGCGCGAAGCTTTTCTGAATCTTAGCAGGTCAAGTTACTTGGTCTCTAAGGTACTTATTCTGTTTACCCTCTCGGCAATCCAGATGATTCTGTTTGTTGCTGTGGCCAACTATATTTTGGAGATTAAGGATATGACTTTTGAGTTCTGGCTGGCACTATTCAGCATCTCCGCATTTGCCAACATTTTGGGGCTTATCATCTCTGCTTCTTTTAACTCAATCATAACAATCTATATCCTTATCCCTCTGTTGATGATTCCGCAGATGGTTTTGGGAGGTGCAATGTTCACCTTTGATAAGCTAAATAAGGATTTCACAAGTGTTGATAAAGTGCCGTTTGTTGCTGAATGGATGCCCTCAAGATGGATTTACGAAGGGCTGATAGTTCATCAATACAAGCACAATAACTTCAAGAAAAATATATTTAATGTTGAACTGCTAGAGAGTAACGCCGACTTTAAGCAGGTGTACTACATTCCTAAACTGCAAGATGTTTTGGAGAGTTGTAATACAGCCCTGAATAGTGAAAACAGGGATAAGGATAAGGTATTCATCTCCGACCTTGCTCTGCTGAAAAATGAGATTAATAAGGAGAACAACAGGGTCTCCTCTATTAAGTTCGATGACGTTGAAAGCCTTACTCCTGATAAATTTAATACAAACACATCGGCTGCTCTTTCAAATCATCTGAGTACATTAAAAAGTTACTACAACAAGCTGTTTTTCGCAGCCAACAGTAAGAAGGAGAAGTTTATTGAAGCAAATATCCGGGCTAACAAAGAGAAGTTTGAACGCATCAGGGATGAACATTTTAACGAAAGTATATCCGATATTGTACGTAAGGTATTTGAGAAAAACAGGATGCTGCGCGATGGAAATAAACTGGTTCAAATGGTTGACCCCATATATCAAATTCCGGAGCCCAAAAACACACTTGATTTCAGAACTCATTTCTTTGCCCCACAGAAACATATCTTTGGAAAATATTACGACACCCTATGGTTTAACATATCAATTGTTTGGATATTGACAATTCTTCTGTATGCGGTGCTCTATTTCGATCTTTTAAGAAAAGGATTATCCTATTTAGGCGAATTAAAATTACGAAAAAGGTAACCTTTTTATCTTTTATAAGTATAATAGTATCAGTTAAATTTAAAACTAAAATCATTTAACCATGTTAAAGAATTTTTTATACTTGTTTTTAATAGTTGCCGGAGTGTTCCTCTTTTCAGGATGTGCCGGAAATTCGTCCGGTAAATCAGGACTATCAGATGAACTGCTTAGTGCTGATTCATTAAACCCTGATGCCCCGTTAAAACTGTCAGAAGAGGTAATTGGCGATGTTATTCAAAACATCTCCTCTCCCGTTGAAATGGCTACACTAATAAAATCTACCGGTGTTGCGTTCTCACAAAAAATTTTAAATGATCCGGATAATCTGGACAAATACAGTACCAGCTATAAGAGAGCTTTAAACCTGGGTGTATTTGCTGCCGATTTAGGATACATCAACACATTCGACAAAAACTCAATTGTTATATCCTATCTTTTAGCCGTTAAAAATCTGGCTGAGGGAATTAAAGTTGGCCAGTTTTTTGATTTTACTGCCCTGAAGCGTCTTGCTACAAACAGTAATAATCTTGATTCGCTGATGGAGATTTCAATCTCTAGCTTTAACAAGATGGATTCTTACCTGCGCGAACAGAACAGGAGTAATGTTAGTTCACTTATAGTTGCCGGAACATGGATTGAAGGTTTATATATCTCATCTAGTGTTATTGAGGAGACAAACAATCAGGATTTGATTGATCGTATTGCTGAACAAAAAGATATTGTCAATATTTTATTGATAATTTTGGAGAATTACAAAAATGATGCAAATTTTGCAACGCTTTCAACTTACCTCCAGGATTTGAAGGATCAATATGCAGGAGTTAAAATAACAACTGAATTTGGCGAACCTAAAAAGATGGAAGTTGACGGTTCATTAATTATTGTTCAGGATGAGATTAGCCATATTAAGGTTTCCCCTGAACAGATGACCGCAATTATTAATCAGATTAAAAAAATTCGTGAGTTTATCGTTTCGTAAATTCACAATACTTTAAAGGGAAAATGATGTTAATTGAAAATTCTAAAAGAATGAAAAAGATAATAATTAGTCTATTTGTGTTGTTCTCAGTGTTCTCTTTTTCAGGCTATGCTCAATGTGGCGAGGACTTGCTAAAGCAGGCTCTAAAAGAGATGGGTGATGGCCAGTACATTAAAGATTTCAAGATTGAACTGCTTAAAGCAAAAAAAGACACGAAAACAGGATATGTTAAGTTTTCTGTCGTTCTGCAAAGCCGTAGTCAATATAAATTTAATGTAGTTGACGAGCCGGCCAATGCAGAGAAAGCAATAATGCAACTCTACTTTAACGATAAGCGTTTAGTAAGTAATTTCGAAAATGGGAAGCACTACAAATCGTGCGGGTTTGTATGCGGTAAAACGGGTGTGTACAATTTGGTATTCTCTTTCAAAGGAGGAGCAGAGGGGTGTTCAAGCGCAGTACTATCACTGGTGAAACAGTTCTCTGAAAGTGAGATGAAGGGTTTCTAAGCTTTAATAACCATAAAAATAGTAAAGGTTGTTACATCTATTTGTAACAACCTTTTTTTGTTTTATTCAACTACCAACAGGAAAACCAAATTATTCTTTTTTAACACAACAAAGTTTGAATTAGACAATTGAATTTAAAAAAATAAAGTATTTTTGTGCAAAGTCAACTTGTATTTACAAGTTGGTGTATTCATGTTTAGGAGAGGATTTTCCATTGTGATTAAC
>JALVBA010000320.1 GCA_027010905.1 Marinilabiliaceae bacterium | reverse complement strand
GTAAACAACCATCGTCTCTTCGGAGATTCTAAGCTGTTTTTCAGGAGAGAGTACCCCCAATGTCGTCATGTTATGCAGTCTGTCACAGAGCTTAATAACCAAAACCCGTACATCCTTAATAGAGGATAGTAACATTTTTCTAAAAGTTAATGCAGAAGCTGTAAGTTTTTGATTGGAAGAGGAGGGAATAAGCTCCTCATCACGAAGCACCTCAATTTTCGTCAGCCCTTCAACTAAAAAGGCGATATCTTCTCCAAAAACCTCTGTTAACTCTTCAATAGTATAATCGGTATCCTCCACCACATCATGCATCAGTGCTGCGGCTATCATCATCTCATCATTCGAGATAAGAGCCGTAAATGTTGCTACTAAAATGGGATGTATAATATAAGGTTCACCACTTTTTCTGGTTTGATGTTGGTGTGCATTTTTTGAAAGTTCTAATGATTTTTGTAAAATATCAGAGGAGATATTACAATAAGAGAATAGAAGAGTCTCAGCCTCCTCTATCGTTTTAACCTCTCCTGCTTTGCTGAGTAAAGCCTCCATAAGAGTTAAACTTCTTCTGTTACAATAATTTTACCTTCAGCGATTTCAACCAATGCAATATCAGTAAACTTATCAACTTTAGGGTCCATATCAACCAATGGGGTCGCACCTCTTGCAATCTCTTCAGCTCTTTTACCTACCGAAGCGGCGAGTAGATATCTATCAAACTCAAGTAACTCAAGTGCTTTTGCTGTTAACTGTTCTATCTTCATATTCTAAATCCTTCTGTCAATTTTATTCTACGTCTACTCTACAATGGAACAGAGGTCTCTGTTTCCGTTCACTATTTTCAATAAATTTCCCTTTTCAAACATATTACAAACAATAATTGGCATCTGATTGTCTCTTGCCAATGCGATAGAGGTATCATCCATCACCTTAATATGTTCACTTAGTGCCTCTTCATAAGTTATCTTACTAAGCTTAACGGCATCATCAAATTTATTGGGGTCTTTATCATATACACCATCCACTTTGGTCGCTTTTATCATCAACTCAGCATTAACCTCTGAAGCACGAAGCGTGGCTGCTGTATCGGTCGTAAAATAAGGGTTTCCTGTTCCCCCTGCAAAGACAACTATCCGACCCTTTTCAAGGTGTCGTTTGGCACGACGAACAATAAACGGTTCACCAATCTCTTGCATATCAATAGCAGAGAGTAATCTTGCATCCAAATTGGCATGTTCAAATGCCTCTTGAAGGGCTATCCCATTAATGGCTGTAGCCAACATACCCATATAATCACCAGAGGTTCGTTTGATAACACCATCTTCTGATGCCGTTACACCACGAATAATATTTCCTCCACCAATCACCACAGCAACTTCAATATCATTCTCAATTAACGACTTAATCTCTTCAGAAATGTAATGGAGAATTTGGGTATTTATACCATAACCATTTTCACCTGCCAATGCCTCACCAGAAAACTTTACAAGCACTCTTTTTTTTGCCATCTATACCACCTCTATTTTAAGAGCGAATTCTAGCG
>JALVBA010000319.1 GCA_027010905.1 Marinilabiliaceae bacterium | reverse complement strand
TCTTCATTGGTGGCTACGGCAGCGAGAAACGGTGTCTTGCCGGGAGCCCCCCGACCGCGTTTCCCTCCCCGACGTTTTCCGCCCAGATAGGCGTCATCAACCTGAAGGAAACCTGACAATGGCTTGCTATCATCACGCTGCTTCATTACATGTTGTAACTCAATGTCGTTAACTTAAGGGTACTATTTGTCGAATAATATTGCTAAAACAACATGTTAATGATATATTTAGGTGTATTCAACAGCGATTATATTTCTATTTTACAGAGGAGGACAACATGGTTAATTTTACTGAAAATATTCCTCAGACTGGCACAGAGCCTGCGTGACAAAATATGTGCCAATCTTGTTGACTTTATAAAAGAAATTATTTTTTCTTCAACATTTATTGAACAACACAGGCAAAAGAAAACTGATTTTACACGAAGTAGATTATTACCTTTTACTTCCCTTGTCCTTTATTTTTGCAATTTTACAAAAAGCTCATACCAATCAGAACTCAATAAATTTTTCAAAATTTCCACTGGTTACACTGTCGCCAAGCATGTCGTTTCAAAGATGGCGCTGTGCAAGGCAAGAAGAAAACTGAAATACCAAGCTTTTGTCGAACTCAATGATCAAGCTGCAGAATATTTTTACCAGCATTTTACCCCGTTGACATGGCATGGTTTCTTTCTGAAAGCAGTCGATGGATCCACTGTCAAGCTGCCCAACTATCCTGAAATAATTGATCATTTCGGCACATGGGGAGTGCGGCAGGGAGACCCGGTTCCCATGGCCAGGATTTCACAAATGCTTGATCCGCTCAACCGAATCACTACTCACGCCCTCATTAAACCAAAGGGTATCGGTGAAAGAGAAATGGCAGCCAGTCACTTTGAACAACTCTCTGAAAAAGATCTCGTTTTATTGGATCGAGGCTACCCTGCCTTCTGGCTTTTCAAGCTCATTATTAGCCGTGGTGCACATTTTTGCTCCAGGATCTCCAGTAAAAAAAGGAAAATTGTTCACAAATTCATAGAGTCAGGTCAGCGTGAGCAGATTATTTTTCTTACAGCCCCTGTTACATCCAGGAAAGCTTGCCGAGATTATTGTCTGGTTTTAAAGCCCATATGTTTACGCCTTCTCAGGATAGAACTTGATTCCGGAGAAGTTGAAGTCCTCATCACATCATTGACTAACCGCCAGCAGTATCCCTATCCTCTTTTTGAGGAACTTTATCATGCCCGTTGGCCAGTTGAAGAAGACTACAAGGTTATGAAGTGTCGGATAGAGCTGGAGAATTTCTCTGGTCAAACAAAACTCTCAGTCTATCAGGATTTTCATGCTAAAATCTTCTCAAAAAACATTACCTCCATGATTGGCTTTGCCGCTCAGGATAGAGTTGCCAAAGCAACAGAAAGCAGAGAGTACAACTATAAAATCAATTTTACACAGGCTCTATCCACGATGCGAGATACTATCGTTGTACTTTTTCAAAGAGCAGCATCAGAGATTCAGTCACTTATTTCAGATGTATTGGAAACATTTTCCATGGCAATTGAACCG
>JALVBA010000318.1 GCA_027010905.1 Marinilabiliaceae bacterium | reverse complement strand
ATCTGGATTAGAGGAGAATGGCTGAAAGATTCTGGCTCTATGTCGTTTGTAGTGAGTGAAAAGCAATATTACTATTATAGATTTTGAATATAAATAGACAACTCTGTTTTTTTGCGGCCTCGATCAAAATATGTGTATCACTACCTTATCCTGTCAAGTGACCGAATCAGAGCTTCATCTTTACCGATAGCTTTGATGGCCATTATCAGTAAAACAACTGATATTAGCGGGAAAACAACCGGATATTGAAACGAATATACCACCTCAATCTCCTTTCCGACAGAGCGGGTAAAGAAGTATATCAATCCGGTCAGACCTAACTGTAAGCCAATATTCAGCGCAGCAACCCGAATCTGCAACAAGCGACGTTTGTGTAGAAAAATTGTTATAATACTAACAATAACTCCGGTAATCAGAAGAATGGTAAATGCCATCATGTCAGTTACCAATTTACCGGTATTTGATTCACCAACAAAGATACCATTGTAATACATGCTGTAGAGAGTCTCTTGTGTGGAGAGAGCAACAAACTTCAGGTAAAACAGACTGGCAGTTAACAGTGTTACTATGGAGAGGTATATGGACTGAATGCGTTGTATCATAACAAATGATTTATAAATTATTTTCCGCGAATTTAAGTTTTTTTATTGAACCTTGGAAGTAATTTTATCATTGCTTTGCCATAGTTGCTAATCCCTCTTCAATACGGAATTCAGATGTGTTAAGTTGTGCTGTTTTTAGAGCATGGGTGAACCCTTCATTCATCATTCGTCCTGCCTGTAGTGGAAACTCTAACAGTTGGGCGTAGTTCTTATCAGGAGATGGATTGTCGTAAAACATCTGACACGAATCCACACTCATCGAGAGGTAGATACGGCAAGCCATTGGGCGAGCTTTATAGGCTGAGCAGCTATCATCTTCAAGCAGGGGACAAGCTCCTTTATGGTTGTAGAGAGAAGTTTGGTTAAGTTTATCTCTTTCGTTATTTAGACCGTTTGCTCTATCTAAAATCACCTCCACTTTCTGTTTAGTAAAATGGTTCTTAATATAGTTGTAGAGATAATCAATTTCATGTGAAACAGCAAAAACCGGCTGGTAGCAACACATACTACATCCCTTTGTGCAATCAACAGCAATACTCTCACGTTGGGCATGTTTAAGCAGAGAGTCAATCAATCCGTCTATCGCTTCATAAATCGTTTCTGTTGCCACATAGATAGCCTCTTTTGTAAGTCCGGACTCTACGGCATGAAGTCCAATATTGTACCCATCGGAAAAAAATGCCTTGTCGGTCTCTGTTAATGCCATCACTCAACTTTTGATTGGTAAAAAGACAAAGGTATCAAACATAGCTTACAAATAGAGGTAGAGCAATATTTTAATCAGATTATCTATTTAACAATATAAAGACCATATCCTTTCTCTGATTAAATATTAATTATCCGAAGTAAAGATTAGGGCAAAAAAACAATTTGAGAGTTTTTTTGTCTATTCTGGTTTTTATTACTGTTTTGCTGTTATTGGGTCTTTTTTGAATAATAGTATAATTT
>JALVBA010000317.1 GCA_027010905.1 Marinilabiliaceae bacterium | reverse complement strand
TTTAATTGATTATGACTATGGATTCCGAACGTCTTTGTGCTTTCTAACTTTTGTGGCAGGTTGTTTTGCTACAAAGGTATAGAGCTTCAGGAAAAACATTAAGAGATATAATAGATCTTTATTATTACCACTTAATAATTAAAGACTCATTTCCCCATCCAAGTTGAGATATATTTCATCATAAAAAATACACTTTTTAGCCGAGAAATACTAAGCCCGCATATTCATTGAATATGCGGGCTTAGTATGAACAATAATAAGTTCAGAACTTATATCGTAATATCTATTTGCATGTAAATGCTATTTCGTAATCAGCAACAAGCTTAGGGTAATAACATGCAATAAGTCCAAGACAGTCTCTGTTGGAAGGTTCTGATTTGGTTAAGATTTTTTGATGATAGTACTCTCCACTATTGAGATTCTCAGATGAATTAGAAATCCCATGTTTTACATATTTCTTATCCAGCTTTTCAACTCCAAAATGAGATGATTGACACCGGTACTGCAGGTTAAGGTTATCTCCAAGAACAATAAAATTCTTTCCATCTTTATCAGTATCAACAGCAACTCTTATAATCTGGTTGGAGTTTTGATAAGAGATAAGAAAGGTAGGTATAGCAACTTCGTTTATTACTACAACTTCAGCAGTTTTCACAACAGAATATTTTCCTAAGGCACTATGAGTATCACCTTCTCTAACAACATTTTCTGCCATCATGGCAAAACTTGTAACAACACTAATCAACGTAACAAATAATAACTTTTTCATGGCTCTATATTTTAATGAATAAATAAATAAATTTTTCAGTTTCATTAAAGCATACTTTGTGCCACAATTCGTATTTGTCTCATAAACTACACGTTACAGGTCATGCACAGAAGGCAGTACAATATTGGAAATGTTCGGTAGTGGAATTTGATTGTCCAATACCGAACAAAAAAAGCCACTAAATTTATGGTAGCTTAATAATTTATTGTGAAGAAAATAGTAGTTTTCTAAATATACTCAGCCAGATTATGGGATTGCATATAGTTCCTAAACTCGAAGGCCATTTTATGTGACATATCGCCAAAGATACATTTTTTGAAAGGGCAGACAACTTTATTACCAAGGCAGATGTGCGTATCAATAGTACCTTCAATAGCTTCATAGATATCGAGTAGAGTAATATCTTCAGGAGCCATTTTTAATTCAAAGCCTCCTGAGGGGCCTCGATTAGAAGAGATAAATCCCTCCTTTGCCAGACGCTGCAAAACTTTAGCCACATGATGTCGCGAACTGCCAATGAATTCGGAGATTTGTCCAACATTTAGTTTTACATTTGAAGTTGCAATATAAACCATACTGTGCAACCCAATAGCTGATGCTTCAGAAAGTGATACAAATTGAGCCATGATTGTGCTAATCAGAATTTAATTACTCAAATATAGATAAAAGGAAATTAAAAAAAATATTTATCTAATAAATCGGTGTGCTTTTTTGATTAAACAAACATAACAGTAGTCACAGCTAAATATTATTGGCTATTATTTATTTTTCCGTTACTCATGTTAATTATTCTATCAGCCACCTCGTCAGCTTCATTGTCATGGGTTACCAATATCACAGTGCCTCCGTTAACGTTGTACCTCTTCAGGTGGTCGATTACCTCTTTTGCATTTTCAGGGTCGAGGTTTCCTGTTGGCTCGTCTGCAAAGATAACATTCGGATTCGTGATAAAAACTCTGGCAAGTGCTGCACGTTGTTTCTCCCCTACCGACAACTCCGATGGTTTATGATTAAGGCGATGAGCAATATTTAGTGATTCGGCTATCTCAACAGCCATCTCCTTTGTTACTCTATTTTTATTTAAACGTTGCGAAATAAGTATATTTTCAAGTACCGTGAGGTAAGGTAATAGATGGTATGACTGAAATACAAATCCGATATGATTAGCCCTAAACGCTGCCCGCTCCTTCTCACTTTTGTTATAAACTGATACGTTATCTATGATAACTGTTCCTGATGATGGATTCAGCATACCTCCCAAGGTAAAAAGCAGCGTTGACTTACCACAACCACTATGCCCCTTAATCAGCACAAACTCTCCCTTTTCAATTGTCAGGTCAACTTCATTCAATGCAATAACATTCCTCTTGCCTGAGCGAAATATCTTTGTTATTTTTTCTGTTTTTATCATTTTCTCTCTTTTTCGTAAGCTTTTCATCCTAGACAACTATAACATTATAAACAGTTTTCCGGTATTTTCACAAAGTCGATACTTACCAATTCCTCAAAACTTCTGTTTCCCTTTTACCTTCTAACCCTACTCCTCCTTCAGCATATCCGCCGGTTCACGACTGATTGCAAACACTACCGGGATTAAAACCGACAGCATTGCAAAGAGGGGTGCTAAACCAATTGACCAGTATAGAAGAGTGATAATTGGCTTAACAGACTTTGCTGTAACTTTAAACACTCCGGGACCAAATTCAACAGCGAGATATGTACCAACGACATAACCAATGAGTGCTCCAACAATTCCCATTACCAATGCCCGTGCAAAAAAGAGCCCTGCAACACGACCGGTTCCAAAGCCCAACGCCCTTAAAACACCTATCTCAAGCTTACGCTGCATCACATTGATCATTGATGTAGTGCCTATCCAGATGGCAGAGAGGATTAACAACACAGGTAACAGAATAGCAAAGTAGTTATCCATCATTTTACGCTGACGCTCACGAGCAACAGCAATGGTACGGTTCATGATAACCTTTGTGTTTGGCAAATCCTTTTCAAGCTGATCCCTCAAATCTCCTAATGGGTCATCACCCCCGGTAGAGCACATACAGTTAAGTGCCATTATCTCACTTATAGCCCCCTTCTTATTCAGTAATCCTTGCAGGTTGGCAAGAGAGAAGTATATTCTCACATCATCGTTTGAACCGGTCTCGGCGAGAGTTCGCTCCACAGAGTACTTTCTGCCAAGAATATCTATTTCATCTCCGGTATTTATCTCCATCTCCTGCGCTATCTCATAGCCCACATAAACTTTACTATCAGGAATAGCAAAAATCATCTTACTTTTCTTCTTTCCCTTAGGATTCAGTTCATCAGGTGAAATGCCTGTCAATAATACATCCAAGCCGTTCCAGCTAATTTGCTTGTGAAGAGTAGCAGTAAGGTGAGCATAGAAAAAGGCTTTTTTAGCAACCAAATCATCTACAAACTTTTCCGGCATTGTGATGTCAGAATAACCCGATATCCAGAAATCATTCATATTGGTTGAGTCGGGGATAATACGCAGATTAAACCCCATATCGCGGGTAAGCACCCTCGTCTCATTCTGCGACGCTTTTGTCATCACCACAAAAAACACAACAATCGCCACTGCTGTAACCACACCCAATACACCAAGTAAAAAATTTCCTAATCTCTGTTTTATCTCCTTAAAAAACAGAAATCCTCCTCCGGCTCCCCCATGGGAGAGTGATTCAGGCTGGCTATTTCTTTTGTTCTTGTCCATAAAAATATTTTTTCAATATTTACCAATAGCATGATCCTAAACCACACCCTCGGTTTATTATAGTTTCTCTCTCCCTTCAGGGTAAGCTTAGGGTGGAGATTTCCCTACTACAACTTCATCTTAACACCCATACTTAGAATTGTTCCATAATCGGGATATCCCGGTACTGTTTGGAAAGGTTCATTAAAAAGATTCTTAACCTCAATGAATAATCTTATTTTTTTGTTTGAGCCCAAAGTGTATCCTGATGTAATGTCTACATTAAAGAACTCGCCCAATGGAGCTTTGCCAAACTGTTTCAGATAGGTTTTGTCAACAAACCGGTTGTTTTTGTACGCTCCGGTGTAGTTAACAAACAGATTAAAATCAAACCTTGATTTTTGCACATTACAACCTATATTGGCTATAAACAGGGGAGTCTCATCATCCTTCGTCCAATCTTTAGTTCCTTTAATTTCTCCCTTCATTGCGGTGATATTCGCAAACATGTACAGCCATTTTAACACTGGTGTTTTTGCATCAATCTCAACACCAAAGTTACGTTTATCCCGGTTAGTATAAAGTTCGATAATATCTCCGTTATCCAGCTCCAGAGTTTTTCCACTGTAGTCAATCGCATCTCTTCTCGACACAAGAAAGCCATTCACTGTTAACGAGCCTGAATTGTGAAATTTCTTAATTATCCCGGCATCTATATTTGTTCGCTTCTCATTTTCCGGTCTGTCGCCACCATCTGTTATTGCTCCGGTACGTGGAGTGACAATTCCGGCACTTACATTTCCATGAACAGAGACAAGTGCTCCAACAGTGCGGGTAACGCCTGCCGAGGCCTGCCACACAGGCGACTGCCACTCGTTAGTTATTGGCTTAACTTTTGTAAACTTACCTCCGGAGCCTTCAATTCCAAAGCCTCCCCACTGCTTGTAATACTCCTGACTTATCCTTACACCTCCATCAACTAACCACTTGCCCCACCGTTGCTGGTCGGTAATTACTGCCGACCAGGTATGTACATCAGCAGGATTGCCGTAGTAGTACCGCTTACCGTTTGGAGAAACCCAATGGTTGTAAAGTAGACCAAATCGAAAAACATTTGCTAATGATAGCTTCCAGGCATTAAGCTGGTTAATCGTTAGTTCATTATCCTTTTCGTAATAACTATCCCTGTCACCGGTTTTCAGGTTCTCAACAAAATATTTGGGGTTTCGATATGAGTAGTTTACCTGCAACTCACCTGAATATGTTTCATTTGGCCTGTACTCTGTTTTTGAACTAATCATAAAGGTGGTTAATGGCGTGTATTTCTCCTTTTGATTTTTAAGCTTAGCAGCTGCTGGGGCAACAGGCTGCACCAACTCCCGGTTACCATCCATAAAAAATAGTTTTACAGATGTATTAATCTTATCATTTATCTTCCAGCCAATATTACCATTAATATTCATTATGCGCTCATGACCATTTCGATAATCAGAGCCATTAGTACCAAAGAGCTGGACCCCCGTAGAGTATTGAAATTTCTCTGTTGAATTACCGTGGATAACACCTGCGTTAAAGTTATTTAGTGAACCGTACTTCAGTGAGATGTCTGTTTCCCTCTTGTCAAATTTCCGGCTGACAACATCAATAACTCCCGCTAGAGGAGAGAGACTTTTCAAAAGAGCTGATGCCGAACGGTCAATCTTTATCTCCTGAATATTACCCGAATTAAGAAAATAGGTTGTCTCGTAAAACTCTTTCTGCCAAACACCATCAATAGAGTATGTGGGATAAGGGTATGTTTGACCCCTAACAGAGAAGAACTGCTTAATCTTTCTTCCCCTCGACTCGATAAGAGCACCGGGTAGATACTTCATTGCATCTACAAGGGTTACCGCACCAAGATTAGAGATATCTTCAACTGTAATAATCGACGAAGATGCCTTTAGTGATACAGGCTCTGCTACCAGATTATTAAGTATTCTCTGTTCAGCACCTTCACCTACAACAGAAACCTCACCAAGACTCCTGTTTTCAGAAGAGAGGCGAATATTCAATGAAATATCCTTACCTGAATTTACCCGTACATTAAGCTTCTCGGTACGAAATCCAACTACCGAAACCGATATAACATACCTGCCCGGCTTAATATTTCTAATTTCAAACCGACCATCTGCATCAGTAACCGAGCCTCTACTTACTGGCAGTAAAAGAACATTAGCATCAGATATGGGCTTATTGCTCGTCTTATCAAAAACATAACCCGAAACAGATTGCTGAGAATATGCAGCTATCGAAAGAGACAGCAGAAACAGTACTACTCCTCTTCTAAAAAAATATCCTAAATTCATACAACAAACAGATTTTATACAACAACCTTTAAACCATCAATAATTTTTTATAAAAATATCACTAATAATTGATATTAGAATATTTTGGGATACAAAATACTATAAGGGGATAACCTGAACATATAAATAATCTAAGCAGGCACGTAAATATAGAAAAATCATAGCTTATCGCATTTAAATAATTTTTTCAGCATATATAAAAATTAGACTATTTTTACAAAAAAAACATTGTGATTGAGATTGAAGACCTTCATAACAAACAGACCTTCACAAAGGAGTACATTGCAGAGATGCTCTCTCTTTCGGGTGAGAAGAGAAAGATGATGCTAAAAGAGGCGGGAGAATTTCATGTTAAGCAGCTTGGCAAGAAAGTTTTTTTCAGGGGGCTGATAGAGTTCTCAAACTACTGTACGAAAGATTGCTACTACTGCGGAATACGAAAAGATAACAGAGACATTAATCGTTACGACATAGATGATGAGGCCATCCTGAATGCTGCGAGATTTGCCCACGAAAACAGATACGGCTCACTTGTTCTTCAGTCTGGCGAACGCAACGACAGTATGTTTACAGAGCGAATAGCAAAACTGCTAAGAGGAATAAAAAAGATAACAAATGGTGAATTGGGTATAACCATCTCGTTGGGAGAGCAGACGAGAGAGATATACAAAGAGTGGTTTGAGGCAGGTGCTCACAGGTACCTTTTAAGGATAGAGTCATCTGATGAAGAGCTATACTATAAAATTCATCCCCGGGACGAAAAGCATAACTTTCAAACAAGATTAAACTGTCTGCACACACTAAAGGAGCTGGGTTACCAAACCGGTACAGGGGTAATGATTGGGTTGCCATTTCAAACTTACGAACACCTTGCCAACGACCTGCTGTTTATGAAGGAACTGGATATAGATATGGTGGGAATGGGTCCGTTTATTGAGCATCACGACACTCCCCTCTACAAATTTAAAGAGCAACTATGGCCTCTGCAACGCCGTTTTGAAGTTTCCCTGAACATGATAGCAGCTCTACGCTTCGTAATGCCCGATATCAACATTGCAGCAGCTACAGCCCTTCAGGCTATCGACCCCATGGGGCGCGAAAAGGCTTTGCAGGTGGGTGCAAATATCATTATGCCAAACATCACACCTACTGTGAATCGAAAAAACTATCTGCTGTACGAAAACAAACCGTGTACCGATGAGGGAGCTGACGACTGCACCAACTGCTTGAAGATACGAATAGAGATGTCAGGACGGGAAATAGGATTCTCGGAGTGGGGCGATTCGAAACACTATAAAAAGCCCCTCTCAATCCCCCCTAAGGTGGGAAGAAAATGAACGCTAGATTGCTGTAAATACAAAATCTCTTAATCGGTAATGTCTTTGAATAAAGATGATGCTACGGAGTTTGTTTTTGGCTAAATCAACCGATTGTAATTTTTGCTCTTCCTCATTTGGGGGGAGTTGGAGGGGGCTGTCAGATATCCAGCTCTACAATGGTTATTCCACTACCACCGTACTGAACATGTTCATCTCTGAACGATTTCACAAAAGGCATTGTGCCGAGGTACTCCCTAATCATCTGGCGAAGTATACCGTCACCTTTACCGTGAAGTATCTTTACCGTTGAGGTTTCGGTAATTACCGCCTCGTCAAGGTGTTGAACAGCCTTCTCAATTGCTTCATTGGCGCGCATTCCACGAATATCTATGTCGGGTTTGAAGTTTAGCTTAGTGTTGCGAATTCGTTCGGCTACACTGTTTGCCGCAGGCGACTGACTCTTCTCTTTTACCTGTTTTTTGAACGCATTACTGCTGAGCTTCTCAAGACGTGTAAGCTTAACCGTAGTAACCATATTGCCAAAACCCACAACAGCCTCTTTACCTGAAACACTAATCACCTCACCCGGTACAGGCTGATTGGATAGTTTCACAAAGTCACCCATTCGGATGATTCCATCGTCTTTTGATGATTTTTCTTTTTTTTCTAATGATGTTTTTGCTGACTGCTTGTTTGCCTTACGTTTTTCCCGCTCTTTCAGTTTCTCTATCTTCTTGTCTATCTTGCTATGCTCTTCACTCTCGGCCTCCTGAACCTTCTCCTTTTTAAACTTCTCCAACTCATGTCTTGCGGTTCGTGTCTTCTCTTTTTCAGCTTGCGATTCCCGAATAGACTTGATTGTGTTTTCTATCGTTTTATTTGTTTCGGTAAGTAGCTTGTCAGCCTCCATCTTTGCCTGCTCCAAAATCTCTCTTCGCTCTTTTTTAACATCTTGCAGAGCTTGCTGGTATCTACTCAACACATCGGACAGCTTATTGTCGTTAATACGTATGTTGTTACGTTTTTTCTCCCAGTATCGTTTGTCTCTGACTATCTCACGGAGGTGTTTGTCAAAGTCGATGTGATCCTGCCCGATTTTCTCCTTTGCTTCAGTAAGGATACTCTCTGCCAGCCCTATTTTATGAGCAATCTCAAAAGCAAACGAACTTCCCGGCTGGCCAATCTGCAATTTAAACATTGGCTGAATACGGTGTGTATCAAATAGCATTGCTCCGTTTTCAATGCCATCACTTTGTGCAGCAAAATGTTTCAGATTGGTGTAGTGGGTTGTTATCACCCCATACACACCCTGCTTGTTCAGCTGTCCCAGAACAGCTTCGGCAATAGAGCCTCCTAGCATAGGCTCTGTTCCGGTTCCAAATTCATCAATCAGCAGCAGGGTTTTTGAGTTGCTGTTTTTGGTGAAGTATTTCATATTCATCAGGTGTGAGCTGTAGGTACTGAGGTCGTTCTCAATACTCTGTTCATCACCCATGTCGATAAAGATATTATTAAAGAGACCCATCTCCGATTTCTCATCCACAGAAACCAGCAGCCCGCATTGAAGCATGTATTGCAACAATCCCACTGTTTGTAAGCATACTGATTTGCCTCCTGCATTTGGCCCTGAGATTAGCAGTATACGTTTAGCCGGAGCCGTTAGGTGAATGTCAAGCGGAACAACATCTTTGCCCGATGCCGAGTGTTGCAGATAGAGCAATGGGTGAACAGCATTGTCCCATTTGAAGTCTGTTTTGTCGGTTATCTTTGGCAGGCAGGCATTCACAGAGATGGCAAATTTTGCCTTTGCTCGCATGAAATCAATCTCACCCAGAAAATGAAATGAGCCTTTAAGCTCTTCAATATAGGGTCGAATTACATTTGCTGTTTCCACAAGAATCTTCACAATCTCGCGCCGTTCAGCGTACTCCAACTCTCGTACCTCATTGTTTATCTCAACCACTTCGGCCGGTTCGATAAATGTAGTTTTTCCTGTTGCAGACTCATCATGGATTATCCCGTTTATCTTTCGTTTGTATGCTGAATTAACTGGAATAACAGCCCTTCCGTCACGAATGGCAACTGAGACATCGCTGTTAGAATAGCCACTCTGTTTAATCTGTTTCAGAATGCTGCTAAGCTTTCCGGAGATACTGCTTTGCTTTCTGCGTATCTCCTTTTTAATGCGGAACAGCTCAGGAGAAGCATTATCTTTCATCTTCCCGTACTTATTCAAGATTGAGTCAATTTGCTTAATCAGAAAAGGAAATGTCATAACCTCCTTTACCTTCTCCTTCAGATAGGGATATTCGCCATCCTCCTTATTGCTGATGAATTTTGTGATGTCAATAATTGAGGATAGTGACTGTTTCAGCTCAAACAGCTCTTTTTCCTCCATGAACTGACCTTCGATCCTGATTCTTGTTAGTGGTTCACGTACATCAATGAAATGGCCTATTGGGAATTGCTCTTCATCGGAGAAGAGGTGAGTGAATTCAGCAGTCTGATTCAACAATATTTTTATTTGCCCGAAATTTGTGTGATACCGCATGTTGTCAACCTCCTCTTCGCCAAGAGAGCTGAGGCAATGCTCTTTTACCAACAATCTTATACTGCTGAATTTTATCTTCTGTTCGAAACTTTCGGGATATATCACGTTCTGTTTTTTTACAAAAATAGAATAATAAACGGAAAATATTTTATCAGCAATATTTACGAATATTTATTACTCAATAAAAGTTTTTTGAAAATAATGGTGATAAACTATTGACATTGCATCGATTTGTCCTTACATTTGTTTTACAAAATCGGATGAGGCTCTTCTGATTTCCAAATACAGAAACATTCGGATGTGTGTAAGGTTTAGGTTAGTTTATTTTTTCTTCAGAATGTTTCTTTGCCTGCCATCTCTTGGCAGGCTTTTTTCATGTGGTTTTTATTGACAAAGGGCTGAGCCCCACATTAATTTTCTACTGTGGATTTTTGCTGTAGTTGTCCGTTCTTAAAGATGAGTTTCTCTTTTAGCTTCTTGTTGTCACCATAAACATACTGCTCGCCACTAAAAAGTTTTCCGTTTACAAAAAAGCCTTTCTTCTCTATTTTTCCATCCAATGTGTATATTGTGTGGTTTCCTGTACCTGTAAATTGTGACATCTTTCTTGCAGGCAGTTTGAAGGTGTCCTTGTTTTGCCTGTTTACTGAGTGGGCAAACTTTCCGTTTTCGTATATACGTTCAGAGACTAACAAGCCTGAGTCGTTGTACATCTTCAGAGCACCTGTCGTTTTGCCTTTTTCCCATATTCCGGTATATTTTACATTGCCGTTTTCGTAGTAATATTTTTGTTCTCCTGTACGCTTACCTTTTTTGTCATAATTCCAGTCGTACGCCATCTGACCGTTTGTATGGTAGTAGTTGTATTGTCCTTCCCAGTGATCAATGTTCCAATAGCCCTTTTCAGATACTGCTCCCGATTCATAATAGAATTTAGCATGTCCAATAGGTTTGCCATTTTTATATGTTATCTCATGTTTTATCTTCCCTGAAGGAAAATAGCTAATCCAGACATCATTTTTTATTCCGTTTATGTAGACACCTTTTTCAACAACCTTTTTTTTGCCGGGGCTGAAAATAAGCCACACCCCTTGCTTTTTGTTGCTTTTATCTCTATGGTTTACCGTGTCGTTCTCAAATACTTCAAACGACTGTGAGAAGGAGGCTGCAGAGATGAAAAATATATATACTAATACGGCTATTTTCATTGAAATGATTATAACATTTGTTGTTCCCTGATTTTGTTTTACGTTAAGAAATTGTAAAATGTTATAGTTATCGCGAAAAAATATTTAAAATAGAATTATATTTACGGGAAATAATTGAATACTAAGATGGTAAAAAAGAAGAAAAAAGTAAGATCGATAAAAAAGTCGGAGCTCAAGCAGTTAATTATCGACCTATTTTCGAAATATCCAAAACGCACATTTAACTACAAGCAGGTATCCGGACTTTTAGAGGTTAAGAATCGTACCAGTAAGCAGATGGTTCAGATTATCCTGATAAAGCTTTTTGAGGATGGACATTTAACCGAACTGTCAAAAGGTAAGTTTAAGCTGATATCGAGAGGAGCCTATGTTACCGGAGTTATTGACATGACTAAGAAGGGCTCAGCCTATCTGGTGATGGAGGAGGAGGGGGAGGATATTTTTATCTCCCAATCGAATATGAACAAGGCTCTAAATGGAGATACCGTGAAGGTTCTTCAGTTTGCCAAAAGAAAGCATCATCAGCCGGAAGGTGAGGTGGTAGAGATACTGAAGCGTAAGAGAGAAACGTTTGTTGGTGTTGTTGAGATTTCTAATGGTTTTGCATTTCTTGTGGTTGATTCCAGGGATATGAACCATGATATTTTCATTCCGTTGAAGTCTCTTAATGGTGCTGATAATGGGCAGAAGGCTATTGCTAAAATTACCGAGTGGCCCAAGAAAGCAAAAAATCCTATTGGTGAAATTGTTGAGGTGTTAGGTAATGCAGGAGATAATCTTACTGAGATGCATGCAATACTGGCGGAGTTTAATTTGCCTCATAAATATCCAGATGAGGTAATTGCTGCTGCTGAAAAGATTGATGCAGGCATCTCTGCTGAAGAGATAAAGAAGAGGAGAGATTTCAGGAAACATGTTACCTTCACTATTGACCCCCATGATGCAAAGGATTTTGATGATGCTCTTTCACTGAATAAGCTTGATAACGGCAACTGGGAGGTGGGTGTGCACATTGCTGACGTAACTCATTATGTAACGCCAAAATCTATTATTGAGGATGAGGCGTACGACCGTGCTACCTCTGTTTATCTGGTTGACAGGGTTGTGCCTATGCTGCCTGAAAGGCTTAGTAACTCAATCTGCTCACTACGACCTCATGAGGAGAAGTTATGTTTTTCTGCTGTTTTCGAGATGGATGATTCTGCTCGTGTGATAAAGAAATGGATTGGTAAGACAGTGATATATTCTGACAGGCGGTTCACTTATGACGATGCACAAAAAGTTATTGAAACAGGTAAAGGAGATCTCTCGGAAGAGATACTGACTCTTGATAGTCTGGCGAAAAAGTTGCGAGATCAGCGGTTTAAACATGGTGCTATTGCCTTTGAGAGGGTTGAGGTGAAATTTAATCTTGATGGTGAAGGAAAACCTTTAGGGGTCTTTTTTAAAGAGTCGAAAGATGCCAATAAGCTTGTTGAGGAGTTTATGCTATTGGCCAACAGAGAGGTTGCTAAGCTGATAAATGAAAATGAACTCTCAGAGCATAAAAGTGCTAAACCAAAAACTTTTATCTACAGGATACACGATGTTCCTAATCCCGATAAGTTTGAAACATTTTCAAAATTTATTAAGCGTTTTGGATATGATTTGAAACCTGAGGGTAAGGAGCAGGTAAGCTCGGCAATAAATAAAATATTAACTCAGGCACAAGGAAAGCCGGAGCAGAATATTGTTGAAACCCTTGCTGTACGAACAATGGCTAAGGCTGTCTATTCAACTCATAATATTGGCCATTACGGACTATCTTTCAAGCACTATTCACACTTCACTTCGCCCATACGTCGCTATCCCGACATGATGGTACACAGGTTGCTTGAAAGGTATCTGGCAGGCGGAAAATCTGTTGATGCCGAAGAGTATGAAGCGAAATGTAAGCATAGCTCAGACATGGAGCTATCGGCAACTGAAGCCGAAAGAGCATCAATCAAATATAAGCAGGTTGAGTTTATGCAGGATAAGCAGGGGATGGTTTTTGATGGTGTTATTTCAGGTGTTACCGAATGGGGTATTTATGTGGAGCTGGTAGAGAATAAGTGCGAAGGAATGATACCGATACGTGACCTAGATGATGATTACTACCATTTCGATGAGGATAACTATCGTTTGGTGGGTCGAAAGTACAACAAGAAGTATCAGCTTGGAGACTCATTGAAAGTGATGGTGGCCAGAGCTAATCTGGAGAAGAAGCAGCTTGATTTTGCTTTGCCCGATCCTGCACTTGAGGTTTCAGGTGAATTCAGGGGAGGGAAGTAGGATGTTGAGCGATATGGGATGTGAGGATTTGGGGATGTAAGGATGTAGGATGAGGATGTTGGGATGTGATGTGAGGATGTAGGGCTTGAAGATTCGAGGACTCTCATTTCTCAAATCCTGGCTAAATATTATTTTGAGGTGCTACGAGAGATGATATCTTGATGTTTATTGGTAATAGAAATAAGCCTTGACTTTTTTGCCTGTCCCGCATAGCGGGATTTCGTTGGCGCCTGTCCCGCACAGCGGGGTATCAAGACAAAAATGAAAGGTGTATCAAAGTGATGCCTGAATAAGTTATTAACAAATATTCATATTCAGAAAAATGTATTTTTAAAGAGAAAAACTAAACCCAGCATATCAAAATAAAATTTAGTCCAAATCCTCAGCTCCACGTCGAATCCAAATAACTTTATTACTTTTGCACTTGATTTTATTTTCACAAGTTTACAGAGAGTTACTATGCCGATTAAAATCCCCGATAACCTTCCTGCACGTTCAATACTGGAGGGTGAGAATGTTTTTGTGATGACTGATGAGCAGGCTGTTCATCAGGATATTCGTCCATTGCGTATATTGATTTTTAACCTTATGCCTCTGAAAATTCAAACAGAGACACATCTGTTGAGGTCGTTGTCAAATTCGCCTTTGCAGGTTGAGGTTGAACTGTTGATGACCGACTCATACACCTCAAAAAATACATCTCTGGAACATTTGCTGAGTTTCTACAAAACTTTTGCCGATGTTAAAGACTTGAACTATGACGGACTGATTATTACCGGAGCACCGGTTGAGCTGATGGAGTTTGAGGAGGTTGCATACTGGAATGAGCTGACAGAGATATTGGATTGGAGTAAAGAGCACGTTACAAATACGTTTCATATTTGTTGGGGTGCACAAGCCGGACTGTTTCATCATTACGGAATCAAAAAGCATGAGTTGAAAAAGAAACTCTCGGGTATCTACAAACACAGACTCATTATGCATGATGAGCAGTTGGTGCGGGGGTTTGACGACCTATTTATGGCACCGCATTCGCGGTATACAGGAATTAGTAAAGAGAACATAGAGAGTTGTGACGAACTTACTGTACTGGCTGAGTCGGAGGAGGCAGGAGTTTACCTTGTAATTTCAAAAGATAAAAAACAGATTTTTGTTACCGGTCATTCGGAGTATGACCCATACACCTTGAAACAAGAGTATCAGCGTGATTTGAATAAGGGTTTGGAGGCTGAAAAGCCGGTTAACTATTTTCCCGATGATGATGATTCAAAAGAGCCATTGTCAACATGGCGAAGTCATGCGCACTTGCTCTATTCAAACTGGTTGAACTACTATGTGTATCAGGCAACACCTTTTGATTTGAGTAAGAAGGAAGATAAATAGCGGTAAACGGAGAGTGATGGTGAGACTATTTGCAACAGATTTAGATGGAACAATCTTCACAAGAGATGCGGGATTCATCCAGAAGGATATTGATGCACTGCATATATTGGGAGAAAAGGGTGTGGTTAGGGTAATTGCAACGGGCAGAACATTTAATTCGGCAACCGATATTATTCCTGCCGATTTTCCTATCGATTACCTTGTCTTCTCTTCCGGTGCCGGGGTTTACGACTGGAGAAGTAAAAAAATACTTCAAGTGAAACATCTTGGTACAGAGAGGTCGAAAGAGATAATTCCGGTTTTAACTGATAAAAATATCAACTTCACCCTGCATTGGCCAATACCTGAGAATCATTGTTTCTACTATTCCGGGGCAGAAAGTAATCACAGCGATTTCAAAAGATACTTATCTCACTACAAACAGTACGCATTTTCTATTCAGGATACTCTGCCGGAGAAGAACTATACTCAGGTTCTGGCATTCCTGCCTGATGCAACTGCGTACGAAGAGCTCACCGGCAGGTTTAATGAGATAAAGACAGTTAGAGCCACTTCACCTATTGACGGGAAGAGTGTGTGGATGGAGTTTTTTCATAGTGAGGTGTCGAAAGCTGAGGGGTTGAGGTTTGTTTGTAAGCTGGAAAAGATTGAGGATGACGATGTGGTTGTTTTGGGTAATGACTTCAATGACCTCGATATGCTGAAAGCTTATGAGGCTGCCTATGTGGTTAGTGAGGCTCCGGCAGAACTCAGAAATCAATTCCTTGTAGCAACATCGGCATATAGTGGTGCACTTAAGTACGTTGCTGAAAAGATATCTATCTTGTAATCTCTGCGTCCATAGGATGCCTAAGGCCCTCAGCCTGAACGAACATCGCTTTTACTGAGCCAATGAGAATTTTTGCCTCTACAATAATTGGTATTCTGTTTTTATCGTCAGTTACCCAAACGGTCATATCCTCGCCACTGGTAAATATTGTTCCTTCAACCAGCAGGGGTGAAAATTCTATACATTTGAACCTGCGCCCTTCACGGTTTTTAACTGTCTTCCTCCCTTTGTATCTGATGTACAAATTATAGGTCTTCCCGTCAAGAATCATGTTTATAGGAATTTTATCACCCGGACTATATTTTCTGAAATCAATATTACGAGCTTTATACACCATTGACAGAAGGTCGAATGAGCATTCGGGCCATGTTAGAACAGAATCTTTATACGGCTCATTATCTTTGCTTATTGATGTGTGAATAGTTCTCTCTACTCTGTTGAACTTGTAGTGGTGGTGAGATATGGTACTACCCTCCTTGGTTACTCTGTCAAACTCAAAAGGTTTAAGGTTTAGTGTGTCGACGTAAACTTCAAAACTGTCGCGGACTTTGAAAAGAAAGTCATAAGATTTATAGGTGCGGCCATAGGAGCGAATGAAATAAGATGGCCTCTCTTCATAGTTGTAATCATCAACTGAAAAGGATACTATTCCGGCATTAACCCAGATGAAGCCCCAGTTGTAATAGGCATTATAAATAACTTTCTCACCCCCTTGAAATGAGCTGTTCGCCTCCTTACATTGTCCGTTTACTGTAAGCAGGATGACGAACCAGCTGAATGTTAGTAGTAATAATCTCTTAAGCATAAAGTGTCAGCTACTTATTCACATCTCCTATCTTCGCCTCAATAGAGGCTATTTTTCCTGTAATCATATTACTCTTTCCTTTGCGAGCATCAATGTTAATTGTGCTGTAGATGCGGTCTGAAACTGGCTCAAGAATATTGTATGCGCCCTGAACAATTGCGAGTGCCTCCTCCATAGTTTCAGTCTCTATTGATGTTCCCATGGGGTTTAGTTTATAAGGAACTCCGCTTTCGTCGATATATTTTATCACCTTGCTTACATAGTTACTTACACTGCTACCCTTATCGGTAGGAAACATGGCAAAGTTTAACAGAATAGACATAATAATAATTTTAATTTTGGTTTCTTGATGATGAAGGTTTTCTGAACTCTTCAGAAAACTTATAGATATCAAACTCCTTGGGAACCCAGTCTGATATAACCTTATACCAGTTTGCACGCAGTGCGATTTTGCCGGGATAATAAATTATACTTTCAGGTTGAATCCGTTTTTTATAATTACCGGAGTCCCATTCGCCATTACGGTTGCTATCTGTAACTATTCGTAACATGTAACTTCCGGGTTTTAAGTATTGAAATGCTATTTTCCCATTTTTTGGCACGTATCCCTGCTGCACTATACTCTCTTTAGCATTAATCACTTGCAGTAACCAGTTTTCTCCGGGTGACTCAAGCTGAACAAAAAATTTGCCATACTCATTCAAGTTTCTAATTTTAAATTTATTTTTGACAGGAAAATTTATCTTATGGTAGATATCTTCAATGGCGGCAGAGTCAATGGTCATCTCATACGAGCCTCCTGCATCCCATTTGCGCAGAATGTAATATTTCCGGATGTTTAATGTGTCTTGCCATAAATCAAATTTAACAGGCACCTGAATTGTATCTAACTTTTGAGTAAGGTGCACCGCAGAGACATCAAACCTGGTGGCAGGAGCAGGTAGCATAAAACTGTTGGCAGAATAGATATCCAGGTTACTCGAAAATTTCTGTATCTTCAGATGAGGTGGTTCCTCTTTCTTTTTCTTGCCCTTTTTCTCCTTCTTACTTATCGGTTTTTCGAAGAAATACATTGCAATTGTGTCAACCCTGTCAACAAGGTTTTTCAATGAATCTCTTACCGGATATGTTAGAGTAAATGAGAGTGAATCGCGATTGTAGAGTGTGCTGTCAGTTATCCAGATATTAAATGTATCATTAGTAGCTGATAGCTCTCGTATCATCCAGTCGTTGTTTGTCTCATGACCGGTGATACGGATGTCTAGGTCTTTCTCAAGTGTGCGGTTAAATATAAAAGAGAGTTTTGCTTTCTCCGGCCGGTCATCGTTTACTAGATATTGTTGTTTGTAATCCTGTTGAAACAGAAACATGAGCAGACTGTCGGGAGTGTAAAATAGTTTCTCTGATATTATTACCGAGTCAATAGTAAGCGAGTCAATATTTACAGATATTGAATCAATCACCTTACGATACTCAAACGACGGTACTACTATTGAATCGTACCATGAGATACGGTCGCCGGGTTGAGTGTGCTTATAGGAGTTGTTTTTATCGTCGAGGGCATAAACGTGGTATTTGCCGGGATGCACATTCTGAATAGAAAAATACCCCTTCTTATCGGTCTTAGCCATACGCACAGGCACTAAAGTCTCAAATGCGCTGTCAGCTAGGTTGTTGTACAACATTACCAGAATACCATCGGCAGGTGAGAGGTCTTCAGATTCGAAAAGATGACCCGACACCTGTAGCGAATCAACCGTTTCACCTGTGGAGAAAGAGAACCGGAAAGACGGAATAATATTTCCTTCATTGTTATCTTTAATGGCATTGCCAAAATCTAAAGTGTAGGTAACATTGGGTTGTAATTCCTCTTCAAATTCAATTTCAAGCACCTTGCCTTTAGTACTAACAAAAGGTTTCTTATTCATAGGGGGTGACATAACGAGTTTTTGACTTGCATTTTCCAGCTGAATAAGTTCATTAAACTCTATCTCAATCTTATCGCCAGTAAAATTTAGTGTATTGGGTTTAGGTTTTGACTCCTTAATAAACGGAGGCTCCTCATCTTTAGGCCCTCCACTAGGGAATCCCTGATTTGCACAGGCAACAATTAAAAGTAGTGCTGTGAGTATAGATACTGCCTGAATAATAATTTTTCTCATAAAGAGTCCGGAATAAAAAATATTTTCAAGGCAAATTTATAAAGATTAGTCATTCTTTAATTATTATTTTTAATCCTTTTCTATTTTCTGTAAATGCAAAATGGTTATTTGAGGCGTATATTGC
>JALVBA010000316.1 GCA_027010905.1 Marinilabiliaceae bacterium | reverse complement strand
GTTGATGGGGTACAAAACCAGACCTTGCTACCGGAAAAAATCCGTAGTGGTACCTGAGAGAATTTCAAAAAACAACTCGCCTTGAGATCAGATAATTACGAATTTATAGCTGCAATGTGGGTTAATCATATTGAAAGTTCGGTTTTCAATCTCTCTAAGTGCAAGTGATGGGGTGAGTCTGTGGTTGATGCCAGGATTCACCCCGTCACTAATATTACAAAAATGCAAAGGTGGTTTTTAAACTGAATAATTTATCACGCAAAGACGCAAAAGCGCAAAGTGTAGATAAAGAGTAAGATGGCAAATTATATAGATTGAAGTACTAATGTTGAATATTTTGAGTGTGAGTTGTTAATTCACTTAAATTTTGCGACTTAGCACCTTTGCGAGCAAGTTTATGAATAATACAGGTTAATACTTTTCTGTGTTACGGCATCTATACAAAAAGTATTAATCACACAACGATTTTGCATATACTGTTCCGTCATATTTCAGTTCGGTAATTTCGCCTGAGTCTTGCACGAAAAATATTGTTACCACATACTGGCTTCCGTCCGACTCGGTAAGAGTAACACTGTTTCCCTGAACATTGTAAGTGCCACTATATCCGCCATCGCCTCCTGCATATCCATCACCGTTTCCGCTGTACGAACTCTGGCTACCGTAGCTGTAGTGTCCCTTGCCATCGAAACTTACGTGTTGGGTTGTTGAGTAGGAAGATGACCCGCTGTAACCCGAAGATGAGTAGCTGCAAAATGTTCCAAATAGCTTAGTGTTAGCAGCTGAATTGCCTTGGTTTCCGTATCCTCGAGCCTGAATTGCTCCATTCCCCTGATTGGTATTGACAGATTGTTGGTTGCCTGTCACTTTAGTCAGAACATAAGTTCCTGTACCCTCAACATATAGATATAGCTGGTTGGCTTTTACCTGATATTTATAGGTCATTGTGTTATTGGACTGATCGCGTACAGTGATTATGTTTCCCTGAATTGTGTATAGGTATGGCGAGCCTGCAATGGTCATGTACTGCTGGTCGAAGGATGTTATTGCTCCGTTGGTTGCCTGCCAATTACCAATAAGCTCACTATTGGGCGTAGGTTGTTGGGTTGTTTTGCTAATGTTCCCAAAAGGGTTGCCCTGCCCCCCGGACTGTTTCCTGGTGAAACTATAGTTTCCAACACCGGGAATGTTTAATTGTAAGTTGTCACCTGCAACTGTGTATGTATATTGGTATGGTGTACCATACTGGTCGTCAACATACATTACATTACCCTGAACCCGGTAGTTGTATTTAACTCCGCTAATGGTTACCTGCTCCGATGTGAAAATTACTTCACTGCCATCGGATGATTGCCAGCTGCCTAGTAGTTTGCTTTTTTGGGCAAATCCGTTTTGCATAGCTAATAGGAAAATAATTACTAAAATAGATTTTACAGTTCTCATAAGATTAGAAGTTTTGTTTTCATGACAATTTAGTTTTGGATTTATAGAAATGTTAGCCCAAATGTCATAAGATTAAGCGTGAAAATCAATAAAAAGAGGTAAGGAAAAAGTAAAGTAGTAGTTAATTCTTTACACTTCATGAACTTTTTAACTATTGGCGATGTAGTTTTTTGCGGAATTGAAAAATAGGTATATATTTGCAGTCGCATTTGAGAAAAGTGCTGTACGGTTGTTAAAAGTAACACTGTAAGAGAGAGTAAAATTTGCGAAAATAGCTCAGTTGGTAGAGCACGACCTTGCCAAGGTCGGGGTCGCGGGTTCGAGTCCCGTTTTTCGCTCGCAGAGAGAAAAAAGAGCGAGAAGTCTATCCCGATATAGAATTTCTTATGAAGAATGAATTAGAAATTATTAATCGGGAAGTCCCGTTTTTCGCTCGCAGAGAGAAAAAAGGGGGAGAAGTCTATTTTCGCTCAAAGGATGCCCGAATGGTGGAATTGGTAGACACGCAGGACTTAAAATCCTGTGACCATCGCGGTCGTGTGGGTTCAAGTCCCACTTCGGGTACAAAAAACAGCAAGTGTGATTTTTTTCACCTTGCTGTTTTTGCATTAATAGTGTGAATGAAAGTATTATAACTTTTCATTTTTTTATCCAAAGCCTTGATTGTATCATAAATGAATAACCAAAGAACCAAAAAAAATGATTAAAGGAGTTTTATTCGACATGGATGGTGTTTTGGTAGATTCAGAAGAGTATATTGCCAAAGCAGCAGTTGAGATGTTTCGTCGCGAGGGTGTGGAGGTGAAGGAGGAGGATTTTATTCCGTTTGTGGGAAGTGGTGAGGACAGGTACTTAGGTGGAGTTGCTGAGAAGTATAATCACACCATTGATATTAACGAGGCCAAAGAAAAAACCTACAATATCTACGGCGAGATGGTTGAGGGTAACTTATCTCCATTGTCGGGTGTTGTTGCATTTATCGATAAGGCAAAATCAAAAGGTCTAAAGCTGGCAGTTGCTACCAGTGCCGACAGAATCAAAATGGATATAAATCTTAAAAATATTGGTATCTCTGGGGATACTTTTGATGCCACGGTTAATGGACTAGAGGTAGAATTGAAGAAGCCTTTCCCCGATATTTTTAAGTTAGCTGCAAAAAAAATAGGTCTGAAGCCTGAGGAGTGCCTTGTGGTTGAAGATGCCGTTAGTGGAGTTGAAGCTGCTAAGAGCGCAGGTGCCAAATGCCTTGGACTAATTACCAGCTTTACCGGGGAAGAGCTTGCTCAGGCCGATTGGATTTCAAACACTTTGGCTGATGCTCCTGACGAGTGTCTGGAGTGGTAGAGGGGAGTTTGGGTGTAGTTCAACCTTGTATGTTTAGTAAGTTTTGACGAACTAATTAAATTGTCTATTTTTGTGACTGATGGTAAGAAAGAAGAAAAAAACAAAATCTCAAAGAGTACCTCCTAAAAAGAGGGAGCATCGTACATCATTCATGCTTACAGCTGAGGAGAACTCAGCAATTGAGATGTATTGCAAAAAGTATAAAGTACGCAACAGGTCGAAGTTTATGCGCGAAGCCGTTCTGCGAACCGTAATGGAAAAGTTTCTGGATGATTATCCCACACTATTTGAAAAAGAGGATTTGGATGAGCTGATTGTCTGATGGCTTGTTGTCCAGTATAATCTTGTTAAAAAACTTTTACGTTGCGTTATACCTCTTTTCTTTTTACTTTGACTCCCAGCTATGCTGGACAGGCGTCAACGAAACCAAAAAAGTCAAGGCCTATTTCATTGGTGACCTATATTCATTATCTTTAGCTTCCTAAAAAGCACTCAACTATGTCACACGATATTCTGTTTATTTCAATTGGTCTTGTAATTGGAGGATTGATTATTGCCCTTGTCTACCTACGACTATTTAAGTCGGACAAAGCAGGCAAGGAGCATCTTGATTTTTTGAATACCCAGCTTGAGGAGCTAAAGGTAAACCTTAAAACCGAGAGAGAGCTTTCGGAAAAACGCTCATCTCAGATTGTAAAGTGTGAGACTGAGAATAGCTTTCTTGAAAAACAGAACAGAGAGAAAATAGAGGAGATAAAGATTATCCAAAGTCGACTCACTTCCGAGTTTGAGGTTATAGCAAATAAAATTATAACGCAAAAATCAAAGGAGCTGTCGGAGAAACAAAATGAAGACATTGCCAATATTCTCAATCCTCTGAAGACTAATATCCAGACATTTGAGAAGAAAGTATCTGAAACATACGAAAAGGAGCTACGTGACAAGCTGAGCCTGCAAGCTGAAGTAAAAAAGCTGTACGAACTAAATCACAGAATTAGTACTGAGGCGGAGAATCTTACCAAAGCCCTTAAGGGTGATGTTAAGAAGATGGGAAACTGGGGTGAGGTAATACTCGAACGGATTCTCGAGGACTCAGGCCTTACCAAAGGAAGAGAGTATAAGCGCGAGGTGGTTGATATAAATGAAGAGGGGAAATTAATACGGCCCGATGTGGTTATCTACCTGCCCGAAGACAAACATATTATCATAGACTCAAAACTGTCGCTAGTGGCTTACGAGCGGTATGTAAACAGCGACGACCCTAAGGAGAAAGAGACCTATCTGAAGGCTCATGTTGAGAGTATGCGTAAGCATGTTAAAGGGTTGTTTGAGAAAAATTACTCAACAGCACAAAAGCTCAACTCTCCCGATTTTGTATTGATGTTTCTTCCTCTCGAATCCTCTTTTGCAGCGGCAGTTGAAGGTGATACCAAACTTTTCTCTTTTGCATGGGAGCATAAAATTGTTCCGGTAAGCCCCTCAACACTACTTGCCACTCTAAGAATTATTGCTTCAATATGGAAACAGGAAAAACAGACCCGCAATGCACAGGAGATTGCAAGGCAGGGAGGGGCTTTGTATGATAAGCTGGCCGGACTACTCGAGGATATCAAAAAAATAGGAAATTCAATAACTCAGCTTCAAACTAATTATGATGCTGCCGTAAACAAGCTAAGCACCGGTAAAGGAAACCTGCTATCGAGAGCCGAAAAGATTAAACAGCTGGGAGCAAAGACCTCAAAAAAAATCTCTGACACCACTTTTAATCCTCAGTTGGATGAGTAGCATGGCAAAGAGAGATCCAGTCCGATAGGCCTGACATAGTTAACATACGATAAAGCCCTTTGAAAAGCACTAAAATTAGATTTTAAAAATAAATGCAGCTATCTTTATGCAGTAATTACAATAATCAAAGAATCTATTCACACTCTAAAATTATAATATTATGAATTCGAAATTATCACCAATTTTAATTGTAATAATAGTTGCAGCCGGACTATTTGTTTTCTTCTTTGGCAGCCGAATGTTCTGGACTCTTCAGCCGGGAGAGAGAGCTATAGTCTTTAAGCCATACACTATAGGATTAGATAAATCAAGTGTTTATGGAGCAGGATTCCATGTTATAGCTCCCTGGAATAAGATGATTATATATGATGTTATGGAGAAAACAAGAGAGGAGACTATGGCTGTACTAGACAAAAACAGTCTCTCCATCTCTATGGATGTCTCTATTCGGTTTAACCCTATCTATAATAAAATTGGCGATCTGCATGAGACTTTCGGTATTGACTATTCTAATGTTTTGGTAATACCTGAAGTGCGGTCGGCTGTGAGAAGTGTTACCGGAAGGTATACTGCCGAAGAGATATTTTCAACTAAAAGGATGGAGGTTGAAAATGCCATTAAAGATGAAACAGCCTTAATCTTAAAAGAGAATGATATTGATTTGCGTGCTCTGTTAATACGATCTATCACTCTACCTCAACAGATAAAAGAGGCCATTGAAAATAAACTAAAACAAGAGCAGGAGGCACTGGCCTATAAGTTTAAGCTGGACAAAGAGCGTAGCGAGGCCGAACGGATGAGAATTGAGGCGGAAGGAATTGCGAAGTACAACCAGATTCTTAGCTCAAGTATCACCGATAGAATACTTCAGCAGAAAGGTATTGATGCAACTCTTAAACTTGCTGAATCGCCAAATGCCAAAGTAATTGTTATTGGCTCAGGTGAAGATGGATTGCCTTTGATATTGGGAAATCAATAATCCTAAATAGAGAGTGTTAGGCAACTTATTTATTTTTATGGGTAAAAATCCACTTTGCTGTGGAGTAGAGAATGTAGTACAATATTGTGGCTGCTATTCCTCCTACCCCAAGCCATACAATAAATATGAGGGCGAGGGCAAGTAAGAGAAAACGTTCTCTGTTTTCGTTGAACCTGAAGTTTTTGAATTTCAGTGAAAACATTGGCACTTCGCTAACGAGCATAATACTGAAAAAAGCAACCATTGCAATTATGATATATACATTCAACCAGTCAAACATCTCCGGTTGTTTAAATATTATATAAGCAAACGATGCGGTAAATATTCCGGAAGCAGTGGTTGTGAGTCCGAGAAAACTCTCTGTTTGCCTGATATCCACATTGAACTTTGCCAGCCTCAGTCCTGAAAACACAACTAGAATGAAAGGTGTAAGAACAAGTACTTTGTCTGAAAATAGCAATGTGTCAAAGGGGGTGGTTGCATCACCTGTTATTAGCTGTTTCACCAATGTTGAAAATATTGCTGCAGGAGCAACCCCAAAACTGATGAGGTCGGCCAGTGAGTCAAGCTCCTTGCCCATATCGCTGTACGCCTTAAGAGCTCTGGCAGCAAAGCCATCTGAAAAATCGAACAGTGCTCCAATAAATATCAGCCAAACAGCCCATTCAACATGACCGTCAAGAGCAAAAAAAACAGCAAGTGCTCCGCAGGCCAGATTCAAACTGGTAAGGAAATTTGGAATATGCTTTGCAATTCTCATGACTATTTGTTTGGTTACGAAAATAGTGCAAAGCAAAACTGTATCAAAATATTATTCAGGAATATTATTTTTTACCATTAAATTTATCCAATGCGTTAAGTATATCACATACCGAAGATCGTTTGTGATAGTCGGGGTCAAACTGGCGCCATATAATTTCTCCTTTGGGGCTGACAATATAGGTTGCCGGGATTGGCAGTCGCTGAGAATCATCGGAATGTGTCTTCTTTAGATTAGCTCCCAAAAACATGTTGTATGTTAGCCTATTCATCATATCGGGCATAAAATTCACATCGTATGCTTGTGCAATTTTGTACCCTTCGTCATAGAGAAGAGTGAACTCAGCACCTGTTTTATTTGCCATCTCATTAAGGTACTCCGGCTTCTCAGGAGAAATAGCAATCACTCTGGCTCCCCGCGATTCAATCATCTTCAGACTGTCCTGCATTGAACCCAAATGCTTATTACAGACCGGACACCAGAATCCGCGATAAAAAATAAGTACTACAGGCCCATCTTCTAAAGCATCCCTCAAAACGAATGTGCCACTGTTTGCATCAGCTGCGTTAAACATCGGTGCCTCTGCACCAACCTCTAACCCCTTTACGTCTTTAATATCCTGAGCCTTACTATTGGCTATCGAAAAGATAACCATTGCGATAAATATGATAGTTTTCATGTTAACTGTTTTTTCTTACACCCTATTAGTCGTAATAGGTGTGAACTCCTTACAAACTTCGATTTCATATTTATTTTTAGCGTTTATTTGGTAATTATAATTATCTGTTCTATTTTTGTTTCGATTTATTACAATTATGATTACAAACAGACACCATATTCATCACCATCATTTCCTGCTAATGCGGTAGGCCGGTGAATTATTGTCTTAAAAGATATATTTATGGGGCTTGCCGGTTGGTGAGCCTTTTTTGTTTTTAAGAGGTAGATTAATGAAAAAATATGCACTCCTCCCCCCTAAGGGGGGATTGAGGGGGGCAGACAAAAAAATAGAAAATGGAAACAAAAATTAGAATTGCATTACAGAAGAAGGGGCGGTTAAACGAAGACTCGATGAAACTGTTCAAGGAAGCGGGAATTAAGTTCAATGTAGGAAGCGGTAAGTTGGTAGCATCATCACCGGGCTTCCCTATCGAAGTACTTTTCCTCCGCGATGATGACATACCGCAAACTGTAGCCAATGGTGTTGCTGATATTGGCATTGTGGGTGAGAATGAGATGTACGAAAAGGGTTATGATGTTAATGTCTCACGGAAACTGGGATTTGGGAAGTGTAGACTCTCACTCGCCATTCCCAAGGCGCAGGAGTACTTTGATCTCAATTTTTTTGATGGTAAGAAAATTGCCACCTCATACCCGAACATCCTAAAGAACTTTTTTAATGAGCAGGGTATTAAAGCCGACATACATGAGATTGCAGGTTCTGTAGAAATTGCTCCGGGCATTGGTCTGGCAGAGGCTATTTTTGATATTGTGTCATCAGGTAGTACGCTTGTGGCAAATCGGCTGAAAGAGGTTGAGGTGGCCATGCAGTCGGAAGCAGTACTGATTGCAAAGAAGAATATGGAGTCGGAGAAACAAGCTCTGCTGGATGAGATTATTTTTCGCTTTAATGCAGTGCAGACAGCAAACTCAAATAAGTATGTTCTGCTGAATGCTCCCAACGATAAAGTGGATGATATTGTTAGGATTCTTCCCGGTATGAAGAGTCCGACAGTACTCCCTCTGGCCGATAAGAATTGGAGCTCAATACATACAGTAATTAAAGAGAAGGAGTTTTGGGATGTGATAGGCAAATTGAAAGATTATGGCGCCGAGGGAATTTTAATCATCCCTATCGAGAAGATGATTCTTTAGGAATAAATGCAGAGCCCCATAGGGGCGATATGTTATAACCGTGGGCAAAGCCCACGGAAAAACAACAACTACACTATGAATACAACAAAACACCCCACAAAGGCAACGTGGTCTTCTCTCCTGAAAAGACCGGAGAACGACGTCACTGAACTCTTTGGGACAGTCAGAGCCGTACTGGATGACGTACAACAAAGCGGAGATGATGCAGTGAGGAGATACACCAAAAAGTTTGATGGTGTTGAGGTTTCTGAGATGCAGGTGTCAGAAGAGGAGATTGCGAAAGCATCGACTCTTGTGCCGGAAAGGTTGAAAGAGGCGATAAAAACAGCAAAGAAAAACATTGAGAGGTTTCATGCAATACAAAAAGAGAGCGAGAGGTTTCTTGAAACCATGCCCGGGGTTAAGTGTTGGCAAAAGAGTGTAGCCGTTGAAAAGGTGGGATTGTACATTCCCGGTGGTTCAGCACCTCTTTTCTCTACTGTTCTGATGTTGGCAATACCGGCAAAGATAGCCGGATGTAACGAAATTGTTTTGTGCACGCCGCCATCGAAAAGCGGCGAGATTGATTCGGCAATACTCTACACGGCATCACTCGTGGGTGTTACTAAAATATTTAAGGCCGGAGGTATTCAGGCTATCGGTGCAATGGCATACGGTACTGAGACTATCCCCAATGTTTACAAAATTTTTGGCCCCGGAAATCAGTTTGTGATGGCAGCCAAACAGTTAGTCAGCCTCAAGGATGTGGCTATCGATATGCCTGCCGGCCCCTCTGAAGTGCTGGTTATGGCTGACGACACAGCAAATGCTGAGTTCATCGCAGCCGACCTCCTGTCGCAGGCAGAGCATGGTGCCGATAGTCAGGTAATTTTTCTAACTACAAGTGAGAAATTGACAGGAGAAGTTGAGAAGGCCGTTGATAAGCAGCTGGCAGAGCTCTCCCGAAAAGAGATAGCAGAAAAAGCACTTGATAATAGTCGCATAATTTTGCTTAACAGTGTTGATGAGATGGTTGAACTAACAAACACCTACGCACCCGAACACCTGATTATCTCGATGGAGAATGACGAATCAATTGCCGGCAGAATAGTTAATGCAGGCTCTGTTTTCTTAGGAAACTACACGCCCGAGAGTGCCGGAGATTATGCGTCAGGCACAAATCATACCTTGCCGACGAATGGTTATGCCAGAGCATACAGCGGTGTAAACCTCGGTAGTTTTGTAAAGAAGATTACCTATCAGAAAATATCACAAGAGGGATTAAAAGCATTGGGTCCGGTGATTGAAACTATGGCAGCAGCAGAGCACCTTGATGCACATAAAAATGCAGTGACGTTGAGATTAAACAATCGATAACAAAATATTCGCGTTAATTAGTGAACAAATTTTTGGATCTATGTCGTTTGTAGTGAGTGAAAAGCAATATTAGTATTAAGGATTTTGAATATAAATAGACAACTCTGTTTTTTTGCGGCCTCTTTCTTCCCGATTTAATCGGGAGTGCTTGGAGTGTGATTGAAGATTTAGGGAGATTGGGAAGCTCCGAAGATATGAGGAGATCACCCAAACGAACTTAATCTTTAATCATACGGAAAGTACTATCAGAAATAAGCCTTGATTTTTTTTGTTCCTTTTTTGCATCAAGGCAAAAAAGGAAGGATTATTTAGATATAACCACTATGTTTGACATAGAGCCAAATTATTAGTCACATGAAACAAAAGGATAAATCAAAAAGAGAATTCAACAATAGCCAAACACCTTCCCCCCTTAGGGATGCCGGTTCCGCTAAGGCGGAAGATAAGAGGGCGGCTTTCACTCTTTCCTCATTTCTACGTCCCAATATCGCATCTCTCAAACCCTACTCCTCAGCTCGCGATGAGTTTAGCGGAGCAGATGCTCTCTTCTTTGATGCCAACGAAAACCCATTCAATGCTCCCTACAATAGGTATCCCGACCCCTATCAGCAAGAGCTGAAGAAGAAGATAGGAGATTTGAAAGGTGTTAATCCTAAAAATATCTTTCTCGGTAACGGTAGCGACGAGGCGATAGATCTTCTGTTCAGGGCTTTCTGTATTCCCGGAAAAGACAACGTAGTATCCATCGACCCTACCTACGGGATGTACCAGGTTTGTGCTGATATTAACGATGTTGAGGTGAAACGGGTGTTACTCACGCCGGATTTTGAACTTGATGCTGATGCACTTCTTAATGCTGTTAACGAAAATACAAAGATGATTTTCATCTGTTCTCCCAACAACCCCACAGCCAACTGTTTTGTTGAGCAGGAGATTGTCAGGGTTATTGATGGATTTAACGGTATTGTTGTGGTTGATGAGGCTTACATCGATTTTGCTCCAGACAAATCCCTTCTTAAAAAACCAGTAAACTACCCCAATCTCGTTATCCTCCAAACATTCTCTAAAGCTTGGGGTGTGGCAGCAATTCGTCTTGGCATGGCTTTTGCTACCGAGGAGATAATCTCTGTGTTGAGCAAAATAAAGTATCCCTACAATGTAAATATCCTTACTCAGCAGAAAGCTTTGGAGCTTCTTGAGAATGAGGAGCAGAAACAGAAGTGGGTTGATACTATTTTGAAAGAGAAGAGGAGGCTGACAGTGGCTTTTGAAAAAAATCCATTAATAAAAAAGATTTACCCCTCGGATGCAAATTTCCTGCTCGTAAAAGTTGAAAAACCGGTTGATGTGTATAATTTTATGGTCGACCGTAAATTGATAATCCGCGACCGCTCAAAAGTTGCACTTTGTGAAGGTTGCCTTCGCATTACGGTAGGTACGGCAGAGGAGAATAACAGGTTGATTGAAGCGCTAAAGAGCAGCCCCCTCTAACTCCCCCTTAGGGGGAGAACCATGAAACCGGATTTTAAAACTACGAAATGTTGAGATTAAAATATTACTTATGAAAAAGAATAGTAATACAAATAAAGATATAGCCTCCCCCCTAAGTGGAGCCGGTTCCGACAAAGCGGAAGATAAGAGGGGGGCAAAAGTACTATTCATCGATCGTGACGGAACACTGATTGTTGAACCACCTGTTGACTATCAGATTGACTCTCTTGAGAAACTGGAGTTCTATCCCGGTGTTTTTCAAAATCTGACGCGAATAGTTAATAATCTTGATTTTGAGTTGGTGATGGTCTCTAATCAGGATGGCCTTGGGACAAACTCTTTTCCGGAAGATACTTTCTGGCCGGCACAGAAAAAAATGCTAACTGCACTCGAAAATGAAGGATTAACTTTTAACGAAATCCATATCGACCCCTCTCTTCCCGAAGAGAATTCACCCAACCGCAAACCGGGAACGGGAATGTTGCAGAAATATTTTAGTGACGAGTACGATTTGGCAGGTTCATTTGTGATAGGTGATCGTATTACAGATGTGGAGCTGGCTAAGAATCTTGGTTGTAAAGCAATCTTACTGACAAATGAGAACTCCGGCCTTGAGGAGCTAAAAGAGAAAGGGTTTGAAGATGTTGCTGTTTTAACTACTCCTTTCTGGGAGGCTGTTTCGGAATTTCTTTTGAAAACGGAGCGTTCAGCAACAGTTACCCGAAAAACCTCAGAAACCGATATCGAGGTTACAATCAATATTGATGGAACCGGCAAAACCGATATCTACACAGGGCTTGGATTCTTTGACCACATGCTCGATCAGATAGGTCGTCATTCGGGGTGCGACCTTACGGTGAAGGTAAATGGTGACCTGAACGTGGACGAGCATCACACCATTGAAGATACTGCTCTGGCACTGGGGGAGGCAGTTAAAAAGGCACTGGGCGACAAACGAGGGATTGAGCGTTATGGCTTTAGCCTTCCAATGGACGACTGCATGGCTCAGGTACTTATTGATTTTGGAGGAAGAGCATGGATAGTGTGGGATGCTGACTTTAAGCGCGAGATGGTTGGTGACATGCCCACAGAGATGTTCCTCCACTTTTTTAAAAGCTTCTCTGATGCCGCTGCCTGCAATATAAATATTAAAGCAGAGGGCGAAAACGAACATCATAAAATAGAGGGGATTTTTAAGGCATTTGCCAGAGCAATAAAAGCCGCAATACGAAAGGATCCTTTTGACAAGAGACTACCAAGCACTAAAGGAGTGCTGTAGGGTTACCACTGAAATATAAGTTGTTTCATAAGGATGTGGTTTTGAGTGCTCTAAATACGACTCTTACTCTTTTGAATTTCAGCGATATTCAATTCGGAGTAGCAAAGATTAATATTAATTGCTATATTTGTTAGCAAAATACACCCAAAAACGCTAATATGTATAGCAATTATGGATAATTTATTAGTTAAATCAAAGCAAAAAATAGACAGTATCCCTGATATCTTTTTCAGGTATTTGTATCATGAAATTAATTTAAATAATAGGTTAATTGTGATACCGGGAGCAAGGGGGGTTGGGAAGACAACACTATTGCTGCAAATTGCAAAACACTCATCAAAAGAGATCTTATACGTAGCTCTAGATGATTTGTTTTTTACGCAAAACACCCTTTACTCTTTAGCTGAAAACTTTAAGTTAACCGGAGGAGAACTACTACTCTTGGACGAAGTTCATAAATACCCGGGATGGTCGAGAGAGATAAAACTTATTTATGATGATTTTCCGGAACTTCAGGTAATATTTACATCATCCTCAATACTTGATATATACAAAGGAGAAGCAGATTTAAGTAGGCGAGCTGTAAGTTATCATCTTCCTGAATTGTCTTTTCGTGAATTTCTGCAATTATATCATAAAATTACTCTGCCTAAATTGTCATTAAGCAATATTGTCAACAATAATGAGAAGATAAGTTTAGAGATAAGTTCTAAAATTAAACCTCTGAAATATTTTAAAGAATTCATTGAAACAGGTAACTATCCATATTATCAAGGCTATAATAACGAGTATTATCAATTAATTACAAATACAATAAATTTAATTCTGGATATTGATTTGCAAAGTATTGAGGGAATAGAATATGCTAACATTGCAAAATTTAAACGTCTTCTTTACATTCTTGCAAACAATGTTCCCTTCACACCTAATGTTAGTAAACTTGCAGAGAAAATTGGATTACATAGGAATACTTTAATACAGGGATTGCAGTTGTTGGAAAAAGCTGAGCTGATACGGACTAAACGAAAGCAAAATAAAAGTATCAGCATTTTAAGTAAACCTGATAAAATATGGCTTCATAATACTAATTTGAGTTATGCAATAAGTGATACAAAACCTGACATAGGTAATGTCAGAGAGACTTTTTTCCTGCAACATCTTCAATTGAATCACATTGTGGGATTAGCAGATAAGGGAGACTTTGTAGTTGACAATAGTTATATCTTTGAAGTAGGAGGACAAAACAAATCAAGAAAACAAATTATAGGATTGGAAAATGCCCATGTAGTCAGAGATAATATCGAAATAGGCGTGAAAAATATTATTCCACTGTGGTTGTTCGGATTTCTGTATTGAGTCAACCTAATCTTTCATAAAAGAGAAGCAGAAAAATATTAACTTTGTGAAAGAAGATATTTCACTCAATAAATAGATGTTCTGTGGGTAAAAATAAGTTAAAAAAGTTTGCTGATTTAGATTCCTATAATCATGTTTTTCAGGTGTCATTCGCCGAAATTGATGGTAAGGATTTTTTTATGAAGGGAAGATGGCAGGAGGATTTTTTTAAAAATAGCAATCCTGTTGTGCTTGAGCTTGGGTGCGGCAAAGGAGAGTACACGGTAGGTCTTGCCCGTCTTTTTCCGGATAAGAATTTTATAGGGATTGATATCAAAGGTGCACGGATACATAGGGGAGCAACTGATGCCATAGATGAAGGTCTCACTAATGTGGCATTTATCAGAACCAACATAGAGCTGATAACATCTTTTTTTAGAAAGGGTGAAGTGTCAGAGATATGGCTTACATTCCCCGACCCACAGATGAAAAAGAGTCGAAAGCGTCTCTCTTCAACAAGGTTTCTGAAATTGTATGAGGATATTATGATCGGCAATGGCCTTATCCATCTTAAAACAGACTCTAATTTTATGTACACATACACCCGTGAACTACTTAAAATAAATAACATAATACCCGAGGTTGATGAGGATGATTTGTACAGCTCAGGTTTTCACGGGGAGATACTTTCCATTCAAACATTTTATGAGAGTAAGTGGCTGGCTCATAGTTTACCAATTAAATATTTGAGGTTTAGGATGCCGGAGAACAAAACGCTGACTGAGCCTGATGTGGAGATAGATTTTGATGACTATCACAGTGCAGGTCGCAGTGTGAAAAGGAGGTAGCTTTATGGAGAAGAGTTTCTTTCAGAAAGTATATATCATTGCGAGGTTGGTTCCTTACGGAAGGGTTACCACCTATGGTGCAATAGCCGGTGCTATTGGTGTTCCGGGAGCTGCCCGTATGGTGGGTTGGGCTATGAACAAGTCGTACGAGCAGGATGAGTATGTGCCTGCACACAGAGTGGTGAATCGTAAAGGTCTGCTTACAGGTAAGGTGCATTTTCCCGGCGAGAATACCATGCAGGAGCTTTTAGAGAACGAGGGAATAACAGTTATTGACAATCAGATTCAGGATTTTGAGAAACACCTCTGGGAGCCCCCGGGAATGGATATGTGAATTATCAACAGACCACCTCTTCGTTTTGCCTTTATGCCCCGCTATACGGGATGTTTAGCCGAAATATTACAATCTGGGTTGCTATAAATATCTTAGGCTTAAAGCAATTAAAACAGCAATAGAAGCCAGTATCAGCCAGGATAGGGGATTTCCAAAATTCAGAGTCCATCCCAACATAGGATTTCGTTTCGGAACACTTACACGAGGATCTTTCTTGTTAAAATAGAAAACACCACCCTTCCAGTTGTTGGGGTCTTTATGCCAAAAGTCATACTGTCTATCATTTCCAGGGTTACCCATCGGTTTCAGCTTTTATTTATGTAAGACACAGGAGATGACAATACTTAAAGTCAGCTCCTGCACCCTTGATAGATTGGACTTATTCATTCTCGGTATTAGATGACTCTAAATATTTGAAGACAACTCCGGCTACAATAGCTCCTGCTATAGGTGCTACCCAAAACAGCCACAACTGACTCACCGCCCAGTCACCCACAAAAATTGCCTGACTTGTACTTCTGGCAGGGTTAACCGAAGTGTTTGTCACTGGAATACTAATTAGGTGAATCAGAGTTAGTCCTAATCCAATTGCCAGTCCGGCAAATCCTTTTGGTGCTTTAGGATGTGTAGCCCCAAGAATGATAATAAGAAACATAAATGTCATTACAAATTCAGTAACCAGAGCGGCAGTCATACTGTAACCATCGGGTGAGTGCTCTCCGTATCCGTTAGCTGCGAAGCCACCTAACTCAAATCCTGGTTTGCCACTTGCAATGATGTAGAGTATTGCAGCTCCGGCAATTCCTCCCAATACTTGTGATACGATGTAGGGTAGCAACTCTTTGCTGTTAAATCGTCCACCCATCCAGAGGCCGATAGATACTGCGGGGTTAAAATGCCCTCCTGAGATGTTCCCCACGGCATATACCATGGTTAACACAGTAAGGCCAAAAGCAATGGCGACACCAACGAATCCAATTCCCAATTCAGGATAGCTAGCGGCCAATACCGCACTTCCGCATCCCCCAAGTACTAACCATAATGTTCCGATAAATTCTGCTACAAGTTTTTTCATGATTTGTGTTTTTAAATATGAACCAACAATTTAAGGAAAATTTTTGGGAGAAACAAGAACTGTACTTCTCAATGAGGCCCAAGCATATTTTCAGGTTTCAGTATCTCATCCAGTTCTGTTTTGGATAGGATACCCTCTTCCAGTACAATCTCGTAAACACCTTTACCCGTCTCTAAAGCCTTTTTGGCTATCCTGGTACTGTGTTTGTATCCAATAACCGGATTGAGTGCTGTAACGATACCGATGCTTTTTTGAACCATCGTATTGCACACCTCTCTGTTTGCTGTGATTCCATCAATACACTTTGTTCTCAGCGTGTCCATGCCACGTTTCAGAAATACCATCGACTCCATGATGCTGTAGGCTAAAACAGGCTCCATTGCATTCAACTGTAACTGCCCGGCTTCAGCAGCGAAAGTTACGGTAAGGTCATTACCAATCACCCTAAAGCATATCTGATTCATCACCTCCGGAATAACCGGATTTACTTTTCCCGGCATTATGCTTGACCCGGGCTGAACAGCCGGCAGATTAATCTCATTAAATCCGGCTCTTGGCCCGGAGGATAGCAGCCTCAAATCGTTACTTATTTTAGAAAGCTTAACAGCCATACGTTTAAGGGCAGATGAGAAAATCACATACGAGCCGGTGTCGGGAGTTGCTTCAACCAGATCGGTTGCTAAAACTATAGGGAATCCTGTGATCCTGGCCAGATGGTTAGTGCAGCTTTCGGCATATCCTTCCATTGAATTTATCCCTGTTCCGATGGCTGTTGCTCCCATATTTACTTCGTTAAAGAGGTGTGCGTTTTGCGATAATCGTGCAATCTCCTCATTCAGGTTGCTGGCAAAAGCTTTAAACTCCTGTCCCAGTGTCATTGGAACAGCATCCTGCAACTGCGTACGTCCCATCTTCAACACATCAGCAAACTCATCTCCCTTTTTGTGAAACGACTCTACCAACTGCTTTACATACTCAATCAGATTGTTATTCATTCTTAGCAGAGCCAGCTTGATGGCGGTAGGGTAGGCATCGTTAGTCGATTGAGAAAGGTTAACATGGTCGTTTGGGGAGCAGTGTTCATACTCTCCCTTTTTATATCCCATAATTTCAAGAGCCCTGTTTGCTATCACCTCGTTGGCATTCATATTTGTAGAAGTACCGGCACCACCCTGTACCATATCTATGGGGAACTGATTGTCAAATTTTCCGTCCATCATCTCCTTACAGGTTTGAACGATTGCCTCCTTCACGTCTGAATCAAGCAGTCCTAAGTCATGGTTGGTAAGGGTTGCGGCCATCTTTACAGCACCCAGTCCCCAGATAAACTGACGGTAGTGACTAAGTTTGGCTGTTGAAATGTCGAAATTATCAATTGCCCGTTGCGTTTGAACTCCATAGTACGCATCAGCCGGAACGTTCAATTCTCCTATTAAATCACTCTCTTTTCTTGTTTTCATAGTTCTGTATTTATTTTTTGAAATTTACAGTTTTAAAATCTATTGGAAAACTATTTTAGTAAAAATTCATGTTCTTTTCATGTTAAAAAGTAACTTTGAGCATTAAACAATAAAAATAAAAAAATATGATACCACATATCATTCATACCTCAGACAGAAAAAGAGGTGCTGCCGATATTTTTATCGTTGAGAATTCCGATATTCTCTCTGATTTTGGTTTTTCCAATGATGAAATAAGTTTTATAAAGAAGACAGTTGAAGATAAGAATACCTTTGTTCAACTTCCGGGTCTGGATAATCACAAGTTTGTGAGGATTCTGAAACTCTCAGAAGTTACTAATGACGATAAAGAGGAGTTACGAAAGGACGGACACTCGCTATGGCAGTCGTTGAAAAAAGTGAAATCGGACAAAGTAACGGTTTTTGATCTTACCGGAACAAAAGAGGCAACTCTGTCTTTCGTTGAAGGGTTGGTGTTGGCATCCTACTTTTTCGACAAATATAAAACTGAGAAGAAGGAGAATGAGGTAGGATTGAAAGAGGTACATGTAGCCTCTTCTACTGTTAATATTGCCGACTGTATGGAGCTGCAGAACTTGTGTGAAGCAGTGTTTATTACACGTAACATGGTTAATGAGCCGGTGAACAAATTGGATGTGAAGCAGCTTAGCAAGGTTGTTAAAGAGTTGTCAGCTGAACATGGTTTCTCGGCTGATGTCTACAGTAAATCAAAAATAGAATCCTTAAAGATGGGAGGACTGCTTGCTGTGAACCGAGGGAGTCAGGATCCTCCGGCTTTTATTGTTATGGAGTGGAAACCTGAAGATGCCACTAACGATACACCTGTTGTAATTGTAGGTAAAGGTGTTGTGTTTGATACCGGTGGTATAAATCTGAAAACACCTCCGGGAAGTCTGGATGATATGAAGGCAGACATGGGGGGCGCAGCATCGGTTATCGGTACAATGGTTGCTTTGGCATCTAACAAAATACCTTTTCATGTTGTTGCACTGGTGCCTGCAACAGACAATCGTCCGGGACTGAATGCCTATGTACCGGGAGATATTATTACAATGTACAGCGGTAAAACTGTTGAGGTGTTAAATACCGATGCCGAGGGGCGTATGATTCTTGCTGATGCCTTGAGCTATGCTGATAAGTTCAACCCCTCACTGGTGATTGGTTTGGCAACGCTTACC
>JALVBA010000315.1 GCA_027010905.1 Marinilabiliaceae bacterium | reverse complement strand
TTTTCAACCTGTTTCCTTGCAGGGAATTGATAAAGAAAGTGAAATCTTTCCCAATAGCATTGAGATTACAAACCGAACTAAACGCAAATTAGATGTATTCCCGTTAAAAAAGGGCGAGACCATAAGTCTGAGGAAGGAGAATTTTCCGTTCTATGTTAATTTTACGGATATCGACTTACGCTACTATAAAAATACGTCTTTTGCTTACCGGCTGAAACCGAATGATAATAATTGGAATTACATTAAAAAAGACCGGCGGATACAATTCTTGGGACTCTCTCCGGGAACTTATTCTTTGGAAATTCAAGGCGTATCCAGAACCGGTGTGTGGCAAAAAAACGCCCCCTTGGCAATACCCATCGTTATCATCCCTCCGTGGTGGGCTTCCCGGCTTGCTTATTTGGTGTATGGGTTATTGCTCCTGTTGTTGTTGTACTCAATTTCCAGATTTGTGATAAAGCGAAAATTTGAACGACAGGAAAGACTCCGGCTCATTGAATTGGATGATATGAAAACACGATTGTACAATAATATTGCCCATGAGTTCAAAACGCCGCTGACGGTAATCATGGGACAAACTGAAAATTTAGCAATGGCGGTTAGTCCGGCAGAAAGGATAAAAAACAAGGATAAATTCGACGGCATCAAACGAAATAGCCGGATATTACTTAGGTTAATCAACCAGATGCTCGATTTGTCCAAAGTGGAGAGCGGTAAGATGCAAATAAATATGATTCAAGCTGATGTCGTATCCTATTTGAAAATTCTGATGGAGAGTTTTCATTCCTACGCAGAAACCAAAAAAGTGCATTTACGATATGATGGGGAGATTGATTCCCTCGTGATGGATTTTGATCCTGATAAATTGGGTATCATCATCAGTAATTTGATTTCCAACGGCATCAAATTTACAGATGATGGAGGGAGTATCACTTTGTACCTGTCCCAAGATAGCTCTTTGGGAGTGCCTCATCTTGTGCTTAAATTGGTGGATACTGGTATCGGAATAACTCCTGAAAATCTAAAACACATCTTCGATCGTTTCTATCAAGTGGATACTATGAATATGACCACCGGTACGGGGATTGGCTTGTCCTTGACCAAAGAATTAGTGGAATTGATGAATGGCACCATCATGATTACCTCGGCAATCAATAGAGGTACCACGTGTATTGTAAAACTTCCCATTACCAATGAGGCTGCCTTGACTGCCACCGGTTATTATTCGGATTCCACCGGTTTGTCCGGTTTGGAAGATTCGGTAAAATGGCATGATGAGGGAACTCAAAAGGAAGAATTGCCAATTGTGTTGCTTGTGGAAGATAATAAGGATGTAGCCACCTTTGTGGCTTCATGTCTTGCCGGCCGGTATAATGTGATGTATGCAGAAGATGGCGAGGCCGGTATTGATTCGGCGATTAAAAATATTCCGGATATCATTGTCACTGACTTGATGATGCCAAAGAAAGATGGTTTTGCCCTGTGCAGGGAGTTGAAAAAACACGAAAATACTTCTCATATTCCGATTGTCATGCTGACTGCACGCTCCCTCGAAGAGGATAAGTTAAAAGGGTATGCTTGTGG
>JALVBA010000314.1 GCA_027010905.1 Marinilabiliaceae bacterium | reverse complement strand
GCTAAAAATAGATATTAGAAGTAAAAATCAATTTAGGAAAGTAGAAGTAGAGAAAATTATAATTATTCCGAGAGAACTATTCTAATCTTTGAGCCATAAAAGTAGCTTTTTCAAAATCTTATCCTTGTTAGCCTGAACAATTACTTTAATATTTTTGGGAACACTGTTTTCTGAATATACTTTAATTGGAAAATCCAGATTATTTGCGACATTTTCAGAATTATCTATTAAACCTTTAGCTGAAAGAGGATTTGCAATAAACAATTTCTGTGGATGCAAACCGGCAATTAAATCGGGCAAATCGTACTCTTCGATAGCTCCGGCAACAGTCGACAATACGAAGGGAGCATTATAGTCATGTTCCATTGCAATTTCAGCAAAACTCAAAAATGGTTTAACGAGACCGATTTTCTGAATACTCTTATCAAAATATGCTGCATGAAGCAATTCGCTCCCAAGCCCGTCAACAGAAATTGCGGAGATTGAACTGTAGTCAGAAAGATTGGTTTTGATAAAATGAGTCATTCTGACTATATCTTCTGCACGAATCCCAACAATTGATTTCCCGGTTAAAATACCGGAGAACCAAAGATTAAACGAAACATTATCGATGTAAACATCTCCTTTTAGGTAGCCCGGTCCAAGTTCGCCAACACCAGGAAGGTCGCCCAATAGAACAGTGTAACCTTTTGCAACAAGTTGTTTCGTGAGACAACTATTGTTCACAGCATAATCTTTACCTTTTTCGTGCAACAAAAGTACAATTTCGTTTTTGCTGTTTTTTGAAGGAATAAATAGTGCAAGAGGTAGCATATAGTCGCCACTTCCGCGAATTATATATTTTTCCAGTATATAATCCTCATTAACAAATCGTCCTGAAAAAATTTCATTGCCAAATTCTTTGGGAAAGGAAAATCCCGAAAATTTAATTATTGATTCTGCAAGACCCAACAAATGTTTATCGGCATTCAACCGTTTTAATTGGAGTGATGCAATTTGTTTCTCAACATTTTTTTTGTTTACAGAATATATTGTCTCAGCATTAAACGAAGTGGTCATCTGCCCGGTTTTTGTAACCTGCAACTCTTTTTCTGAAATAGTAGCAACATCTTCATCAGTAGAATCTCCCGGATTATTCAAGTGTTTCTGGAAAAAAGCATAAGTTGCTTCATTGTTGTTTTTTACAAATCCGTGAACATAATTTCCTTCCGATTTCTGTAAATTATCCTCTTTACCAAAAGCCCGATACGCAATTTTCGATTCGCCATAAGTTTCCCGAACACCCTGAATACTAAAAAAATCACGCGTTGTGCCAACAATTAGCGTGGGTTTTGGTGCTCGGAGTTCAATAAAATCAGGATGGTCTAAACCTTCCTCTATCAAATGGAAAATATTTTGTTCTGCATCTTGTGGGCCAAATGATTTAAAAAGATATTTGTAATTAGTTACGAAACATGAGGGAGCAGCCGCCAAAATTCTATCGTCAATTGCCGAAATAAAAGTTGTTGATGTGCCGCCGCCGGAAAGCCCCGTCATTCCAATTCTTTCAGGGTCAACTTCCGGTCTCGATAATAGGTAATCAATAGCTCTAATACCATCCCAAATAAAATATCGTGCCGGCGAATAACCCGAAATAAAACACTGTGCACCGGGATACGAATGTTCGATTGTTGAAGAGAATTTGGATTTTCCCAACCCATCATCATAATACTGCAAACGTTCTCCCTGCCCTATTTGGTCGTATGCGAATACGATAAAACCCTTTTTAACCAAATTAATAATTAAATGCTGATAAATATCTCGTCTGAAACTTTGTGTACTGTGCCCAATTGCATTGAGAATTGCCGGTGCTTTATCTGTAATATTGTCAGGAACAAACAGTGCTGCTGTTACATAATAACCCGGCATCGACTCGTAAATTATTTTTTCAACCCGATAATCATCTCTTTGAATTACACCAGTAATCTGTGCATTTAAAGGCGTTTTTTCGGGAAACGACCCAATAATATTCATCAATTTATCTCTTACCAGAGTTTGTCTTTTTTGCCAGTCGTCTTCTGTTTTCAACTTAGCAATTTCCACCTCTCTTTTATCGAGCTGCTCAAATGCAATCGAACCAAAATACTTGTAAAGCGAGTTTTCTGCATCAGAATAATACTTCCAATAATTAAACAGATTAACATCGTCTTGAGCATGCAATGATTTAAAAAACCCAATAAGAATTAGCGAGATTAGTAGAAAAGAATACTTCATTATCTATTTTTTATTTAAAATTTGTGTTTACAAATCTATGATTTTTTTGCGAAATAAATATCCGCTGTTCTGTTTTTTTGATTTTGTCCATTGGACAGTTTCGTGGCATTCGATTACCCACAGGCAAAAACCAGAAGGTTAAATTGTTTTTTCTTTTGGATTCTCAACAGAATAAATTTTACTGCAGGCAGAGTAGCAGCATCGCACAAACAGATGTTTTGAACGACTCCGTAAAAACGCCATATTCCGGTATCGAAGAAGAGACAATTGCAGATGCTATTTTAGACCGGCTGGTATACACCTCACACCGGATTGAATTGAGAGGAGAAAGGTTAAGGAAAAATATGTATTTTTGCAGTAATCAAAATGCTAAATTATGACCAGAGAAGAGATAAAAGAACTTGCTATACGTTTTAAAGATTCAGAGCCGAAAGAGATTATTTCGTGGGTTATTAACCGTTTCGGAGATAAAGTTGCATTATCCTCCAGTTTGGGAGCAGAAGATCAGATACTGACCGAGATGGTGGCAGGCATCAACAAAAACACTACAGTATTTACTCTTGATACAGCTCGTCTTTTCCCCGAAACGTATGACCTTATTGATCGTACTTCAAAAAAATACAAAATAAAGATAAAAGTATATTTCCCCGACCATAATGAAGTGGAGGAGATGGTAAACAAAAAGGGTATTAACCTTTTTTACGATAGTATTGAGAACAGAAAGGAGTGCTGCAAGATACGCAAGCTCGACCCTCTTAAGCGTGCTTTCTCAGGATTAGATGCGTGGATTTGTGGATTAAGAGCTGATCAGTCGGTTACCCGTAAAGATTTGGAAGTGGTAGAGTGGGATGAGAATAACGGACTGGTTAAAATCAACCCTTTGGCTTTCTGGAGTGAGAAGGAGGTGTGGGATTACATCAAGGATAATAGCATACCATACAATCCGCTGCACGACAAAAAATATCCCAGTATCGGATGCCTACCTTGTACAAATCCGGTAGAGCCGGGTGACGATATCCGTGCCGGCAGGTGGTGGTGGGAAAACCCCGAAACCAAAGAGTGTGGACTTCATGAAAAACAGCCGGCACAAGGCAAACAATAAAATTCTCCAAAGTAGAATAGAGCGGAGAGTTATAGTTTATTCATTTTTTAGTTAACAGACATGAATATTGAGGAGCTGAGAGAATACTGCATTCAGAAGGAGGAAGTTACTGAGGGGTTTCCGTTTGATGAAACAACATTGGTTTTTAAGGTCGCCGGAAAGATGTTTGCTCTTACTGATCTGGAAGGTGATTTGTCAGTGAATTTAAAGTGTGACCCTAACGTTGCAATCGGGCTGAGGGAGAGTTATTCTTGTGTCAGACAGGGATACCACATGAGTAAAAAACATTGGAACACAGTTGATATCGACGGGTCGGTATCTGATAAGTTGGTAAAAGAGTGGATTGACCACTCCTACGATCTAGTTGTTTCAGGACTGCCGAAGAAATTGCGTACAGCACTTATGAAAAAATAATTGCCACTTTTAGAGTCCAAAATTATCAACCATGAAAAAACTATTCCGCTATTTCCTGCAGGGTTTACTCTATATCGCACCCATTGCCGTTACCATTTACGTTATCGTTTCCACATTCACCTGGCTCGATGGACTACTACGAAATCTGGAAATATTTAACCGTGAGCCCTTTTCTCAATTTAGCTTTCCGGGGCTCGGATTTCTTACTATACTTATAACCGTTACTTTGGTTGGCTCTTTAGGACAGAGACTAATAACAGCCCCTATCTCAGCTTTCTTTAACAGGATGTTAGAGAAGGCTCCCCTAATAAAAGTTATCTACTCATCGGTAAAAGATCTGCTGTCGGCGTTTGTGGGTAAAGAGCGAAAGTTTGACAAGCCGGTTTTAGTATCACTAGACGATACGGGAGTATTGAAACGTTTGGGATTTATAACTTCGGATGATTTGAGTGAATTAGGGATAGTTGATAAGATATCCGTCTACCTCCCTAGTTCGTATGGTGTTTTAGGCGAACTCTACATTGTTGCACCGGATAAAATAGAACCTATTGAAGTAAACTCAGCCGATGTAATGAAATTTATTGTTTCAGGAGGGGTAACAAAAGTAAAATAGTAACAGCATTTGGCATTTGTTATTAATCGTTCTTTTTGAATAAGACAAAAAGAACGATTAGTTTAGTAGCTTAACTGATTTATTAACTCTCAATCATGGTAACCAACAAAAATATAAAGCGACTTTTCTCATCAGTCCTTTTCCTTATTTCAGGGGGTGTGCTCCTCTCTACAATGGCACCAACTGTAAGTTTGTGGGATTGTGGTGAGTTTGTCTCATGTATTGCCAAACTTGAAGTTGGGCATCCTCCCGGAGCTCCTTTCTACCTTCTGTTAGGTCGGTTTTTCGCTCTGTTTGCTATCGACACATCGCAAATTGCTTACTGGTCGAACCTGCTTTCGGTGGTTGCATCTGCCGGCACTGTGGTACTTCTATTTTCAATACTAACACACATGTTTGGGCAGCTCTTTCCTGAGGAGCTCTCCACTCCACGTAAATATCTTAACATTCTCATACCTGCATTTATTGGAGCATTAGCTTTTTCATTTACCGATACATTTTGGTTTTCGGCTGTTGAGTCGGAGGTCTATGCCCTGTCAATATTTTTCACTGCACTTGGAGTGTGGGCAGTATTTAAGTGGGAGGAGGAGTTTGCAAAAGGAAAAAATGCAACACGCTGGTTGATATTTATCAGTTATCTTATGGGGTTGTCAACAGGGGTGCATCTGCTTAACCTGTTAACCATTCCTATTCTTTTTCAGGTTGTATTTTTCCGGTATTACGAGTTTACATGGAAAAGATTTTTCATCTCTCTAAGCTATGGTTTGCTCATTCTGGGAGTTGTTCTGTTTGGTTTTATTGAGAATGGGCTATGGTTTGCGAAAAAGCTTGAGCTCTTTTTTGTGAATGATTTGGGAGCTCCTTTCAATACCGGATTGATTGTATCTGTTGTAATCCTTTTTGGCGGACTCTTTTACGGTATCTTCAAAACAATTAAAAATCGTCCTGTACTACATTTTGTATTAATTAATACTTTGGTGTTTTTTATTGGCTACAGCTCCTATGCACTTATCATTATCCGGGCAGATGCCGATACTCCCATAAATCTGAATAACCCGTCAAATGTTTTTGCTCTGGAGAGCTTTCTTAACCGTGAACAGTATGGTGATAAGCCACTGATTTATGGTCCTTCGTACAACTCTAAAAGTACAGGAATTGAGTACAAAGAGTCGTATCGGCCAAGCGGTGACAAGTATGAGTCATTCAAAAAGCTGGGTAGCTACACCTACAACGACAAAGATAAAACACTATTTCCACGGATGTTCAGTTCGCAACAACAACATATTTACGGTTATAACCAGTGGGTTGATGTCCCATTAAAGGGCTCAACCCCTCCATCGTTCTTGCAAAATCTGAAATTCCTATTTAACTACCAGCTAGGTCACATGTACTTTCGCTATTTTATGTGGAACTTCTCAGGAAGACAGAATGACGAACAGGGTAACGGAGGCCCTTTGCGAGGAAACTGGATAACAGGAGTTAAAGCGATTGATGCCGTACGACTCGGTAATCGCGAACACCTCAGTTACGGCGAAGAGAGTAGCAAAGCAAACAACAAATATTTTCTGCTGCCTTTTATATTTGGAATTTTAGGAATATTCTTTTTGAGCCAACAGGGTAAAAAAGGGAATCACTACCTTCGGGAGATTCTTCTGCTTTTGCTGATTACCGGCCCCGGAATTGTGCTCTACCTCAACCAAACACCCTATGAGCCCCGCAAGCGTGACTATGCCTTTATAGGGTCATTTTTTGCATACGCCATCTTTATTGGGTTTGGAGTGTATGGGTTGATTCATTTTCTGCGTAAGAGATTCAATGACCGTTTTGGAGCTCTGCTGGCGACCATCCTCTCATTCATGGCTCTTCCATTGCTTTTGCTTGTTAATAATTATGACGACCACAACCGGTCGGGGCGTTATCTGGCGCTGAACATGGCAAAAAGCTATCTTAACAGCTGCGACAAGAACTCCATTCTTTTCACCTACGGAGATAATGACACCTACCCGTTGTGGTATGCACAGGAGGTTGAGAATGTACGCCCCGACCTGCGTGCTGTGAATTACGGTTTAATGGGTGCCGACTGGTGTGTAATGCAGCAGTACAACAAGATTAATGATGCGGATGCCCTGGCTCTAACCATTGACAAGGAGAGGTACAAGTCGGGTAATCTGGATAACGCCCTTCTTTTAGACAAGAGTAAAGAGCCGGTAGAACTGAGGAAAGTGATTCAGTTTATAGGCAATAACAGTCAGAAATCTAAACTCCCTCTTCAGAATGGTAAGTATATCGATTACTCACCAAGTAATAATTTTATAATTGAGAATGGCGATGGCACCTCTATCCTTTGGAAAAACCCTAAACAGGTACTCTACAAAAATGATATTGTCTTTATGGACTTACTCTCCAACGGGATAAAAAAGAGAGCAGTTTATACAACAATAGGCTCTTCTTCCGATATCTATCAGGGGCTGGAGCCTCACCTGCAATTGATTGGCCCCGTGTTCAAACTAACTACCGAAACAGGTGCTGATTCAACAAAAGGGTATATTGACACTGATGTGATGTATAACAACTATATGACCAATATTGTACTGGGTGAGCAGGGTGATGCCTATTACGACCACTACTCAAAAAGTACTTTCGATATTGCGAGATACAGAATGAACATTAACAGGTTGCTGTTGCAGCTGTTAAACGAAAAGCGTGTGGACGATGCCAAAAAGGTAATTATGAAATCTCTGGCCGAGTACCCCATTGAAACCGATCCTTACCATAGTGGAAATGTAGATTTTATTAAACTGATGTGGATGGCCGGATTAAAAGAGGAGGCAGGAGAGAAGTTTGAACTTCTGACAAATATTCATCTGCACAACCTCACATACTTCATGTCGCAAAGTGAAGATTTTATGCCTCTGATTAGTTATGATGCTAAGGAGGAGATGAAGTATGAGGTGAAGCTGAAGAATGCACTAACTCAATGTAATCAGAAACATTTACTGGAGCAGCTAAAACTTGTTCAGTAAAACATTTTTGGTCTATGTCGTTTGTAGAGGGTGAAAAGCAACTAGAAAGCTGTCATAAATTAGGGTTGACAAACACAACTATTTTAAAAATCACAACGTTAACTAAGGTTATTGCAAGCAACGCAACTGTTCTATTCTAAACTCCGCTAAGCAACCATTAAAACACTATCGCTTGTGAGTTGTAAACCGTTTTCTCCCCAAATAGTGCTATCAGAGTAATTCGTTGATACCATCATCTCAAAATAATAATTAGTCGTTATAATTTCAGGTTAATAAAAAATAAGTATTTTTGGAAAAATCTTTTCTTCATAAAAAACATACCTATACAGAAATAAATAAAAGATGAAGCAATATAATCGTTTAAACATCATTTTCGGATGGCTGGTTTTTCTTCTTTCAGCTGTTGTTTACATTAGTACTATTGAGCCTTCAGCCAGTTTTTGGGATTGTGGGGAGTTTATTGCAACAGCCTACAAGTTGCTTGTTGGTCATCCTCCGGGAGCTCCTCTCTTTATGATTTTGGGTCGCTTCTTCTCTCTCTTTGCTCCTGATGCAGCGGGTGTAGCAGCTACCATAAATATAATGTCGGCATTGGCAAGTGCCTTTACTATACTTTTCCTCTTCTGGACAATCACACATCTTGCAAAAAAGATAATGATTAGAGACGGTGAGTATGAAACATGGAAAGTTTGGGCAATCATTGGCAGTGGACTGACCGGTGCATTAGCTTATGCTTTCTCTGACACTTTTTGGTTCTCTGCCGTTGAAGGTGAGGTTTACGCCATGAGCTCCTTTTTTACTGCCATCGTTTTTTGGGCAATAATGAAATGGGAGAATGTTGCTGATAAACCTTTCGCAAACCGTTGGTTAATTCTTATAGCCTATTTAATGGGGCTCTCAATTGGTGTTCACCTGCTGAACCTGCTTGCTATTCCTGCTATTGTAATGGTTTACTATTTTAAGAAGGTTGAGGTTAATCGCAATAACACAATCAAAGCGCTTGTTATTTCAGGAGTGTTGCTGGGTGGTATTCTATACGGCATCATCCCGGGACTGGTAAAGGTTGCCAGTTGGTTTGAGCTGATGTTTGTTAATGGCTTCGGGTTACCATTTAATACAGGAGTGATTGTCTATTCCATTCTTCTGATAGGTGGACTTATTTACGGTATTTTGTGGACACATAAGCATGGACATGCTATTCTTAATACTATTATTCTAGGAATTACTGTAATTGTAATTGGATACTCATCCTTTGCGATGATAGTTATTCGTTCATATGCAAATCCGCCTATGGATCAGAACTCTCCCGAGGATGTATTTTCACTAATGTCATACCTTAACCGTGAGCAGTATGGCGACCGACCTCTTATCGTTGGTCAGTACTACGATTCTCCTGTCGATAGAAAAACAATGGACAGAGAGAAGGGAAGACCCGTTTATATCAAGAAAAACGGCAAGTATGTGATTAGTGAATATAAACCATCCTACATTTTTGACAGCAGAACAACAACTGTTTTTCCACGTATGTACAGCAGAGAGGAGCGACATGTAGCGCAGTATAAAAAATGGACTAATCTGAAAGGAAGAAAGGTTAGGGTTACGGGTGGTGATGGACAATCTAAAGTTATTACTCTTCCAACATTCTTTGAGAACCTGAAATTCTTCTGGGAGTATCAGGTGAAATATATGTATGTCAGATATTTTATGTGGAACTTCTCGGGTCGGCAAAATGATATTCAGGGGAATGGTGAAATTGATAAAGGAAACTGGATTACCGGAATCTCGGCTATTGACAACAGTATGTTGGGAGACCAGAGCCTGATGCGTGACTCACTGAAAAAGAATAAGGCAAACAATAAATACTACCTGTTACCACTTCTGTTGGGGCTCATCGGAGTGTTCTACCAATACAATGCCAACACTAAAAACAAGGAGACCGGAGAGATTGATAATGCAGGGAAGCATGGCTTTTGGATTGTAATGCTCCTCTTTTTCTTAACCGGTCTTGCCATAGTTTTATACCTTAACCAAACGCCACTGCAACCCCGTGAACGGGATTATGCTTATGCTGGAAGTTTTTACGCTTTTGCTATATGGATTGGTCTGGGAGTTTTGGGACTTGTTGAGGTGTTGCGAAAAGTTCTACCCGGAAAAATAAGTGCTGTTGCCACAACTGTGGCTGCCCTGATTCTTGTTCCAGGTATTATGATTAGTGAAAACTGGGATGACCACGATCGCTCACAAAGATATGTTGCTCACGATTTGGCGTGGAACTATCTTCAGACTTGTCAGGAAAATGCAATACTTTTCACAAATGGCGATAACGACACATTCCCTTTATGGTACATTCAGGAGGTAGAGGGAGTGCGTACCGATGTGAGAGTATGTAACCTTAGCTACCTGCAAACTGATTGGTATATTGATCAGATGAAGCGAAAAGCTAATAAGTCTGACCCTTTTCCACTTTCAATGAAACATAAACAGTATGTGTCGGGTAAGCGTGATGTTGTATATATTATACCTAGAGAACAGTTCAAAGGTAAGCGCATTGACCTGAAGGAGGCCATTAAGTTTGTAGCAAGTGATAATCCTAAAACAAAGCAGATTCCACAATACTCCGGTAATATTGACTACATTCCGGCTAACCGCTTTTACCTGAAAGCCGACAGCCTGAAGGTGTTACAGGAGGGTATTGTATCTGAAAATGCAGCCCATCTTATCGAACCTCGTATTGATATCGATATTAAAAAAAATATGATAATGAAGAATGAGTTGATGATATACGATCTTCTCTCAAACAATGACTGGAATAGACCTATCTATTTTGCAGTAACTGTTGGAGCAGATAATTATGCCGGACTGCAGGACTATTTCCAGCTTGAAGGTTTCGGGTATCAGATTGTTCCTATCAAAACCAAGAATAGCAACATGGAGTACGGAAGGGTTGATACCGAGAAGATGTACGACAATGTGATGAATAAATTCAAGTGGGGTGGATACAATAATCCTGCTGTTTATCTTGATGAGAATCACAGACGAATGGTAACAAATATCAGAAATAACCTCACTCGATTGGCAAATGCTCTGCTTGATGAGGGGCAAAAAGAGAAGGCTGTTGATGTTTTAAATAAGTTGATGGAGGAACTTCCTCCCGTCCTTGTCCCTCATAACCATTTCAGCATATTCCTCGCCGAGGCCTATTACAAAGCAGGAGAGTTTGATAAAGGGGATGAGATTATGAGAGATGTTGCCAAAGAGTTTATGCAGGATATAGCATTTTATAGTTCACTCAGCAGCAAAAAGAAACAGTCTATAATGGGCGATTTGGAACGGGTAATGGCTATCTATGGAAGGCTGCTGCTACCAACTGTTCAAAGGTACAACAGAAAAGAGCTGTTAAAAGAGTTAGAGAGTGAATATTCAAACTCTGTACAGAAACTGAAATTTATGAAGGGGTGATTAGAAGTTGGAGTATCCAACCACCGGCATGGATAAGGCTTATTTTTAAAGATGCCCTTTGGAGGATGGATAAAGATGAAAAAACGATCTTTCTGACTTTTGATGATGGTCCCGTTCAGGAGGTTACTCCGTGGGTGTGCGATGAGCTGAAGAGAAGAGATGTGAAAGCTACATTCTTCTGTGTTGGTGAGAATGTGACCCAGCATCCTGACATTTACCAAAGGGTTATTGAGGATGGTCACAAAACAGGAAATCACTCGTTTAACCACCTGCCGGCCTGGAGATGTTCAGGCAAGGAGTATTTTAGAAATATTGAGATGGGAATGAGTCAGATAGGGTCGAAGCTGTTCCGCCCACCACACGGTCAGCTTTACCCTTGGCAGATGTCAAAGCTAAAGGGGCTTTTCAGTAGAGTGGTAATGTGGGACGTGTTGAGTAAAGATTATGACAAGAGGCTATCGGCTGAGGAGGTGTTTCAGAATGTGAAGCACCATGTCAGACCCGGGTCAATAATAGTTTTTCACGATTCGGTTAAGGCGTGGCCTCGGTTGAAAAAAGCTCTGCCCGAAACACTTGATTATTTGATTGGCCAAGGATACAGTTTCGGCCTGTTGTAGTTGCTACATAGTTGAAGAATTGGGGATAAAAATAAAAATTTGAATTAAACATGAATATACTTTTATTAGGGTCGGGAGGTCGTGAGCATGCTCTTTCGTGGAAGATGGCTCAGAGTGATTTGTTAAGCAAGCTTTTTATTGGTCCGGGAAATGCCGGTACAGCAGAGGTTGGTACAAACGTACAGCTCAACCCCAACGATTTTGATGAGGTTAAGAACTTCGTGATAGAGAATAGTGTTGAAATGGTTGTCGTTGGTCCTGAAGAGCCGCTGGTTAGGGGAATAAAGGACTACTTTCTCAACAACCCTTTTATTGCCCATATTCCGGTAATTGGCCCCGGGAAAACAGGTGCTACCCTTGAGGGTAGCAAGGAGTTTGCAAAAAAATTTATGTTTCGCCATAACATACCTACTGCCGGATATCTTTCAGTAACAAACAAAAATATTGACGAAGGGTTTGCATTCTTAGAAAAGCTGAATGCCCCGTATGTTTTGAAAGCCGATGGACTGGCAGCCGGGAAAGGGGTGTTGATTCTTGATGATATCAATGAGGCGAAGGAGGAGCTGAAAGCCATGCTTAAAGGTAAATTTGGCGATGCCGGAAACACCGTTGTTATCGAAGAGTTTCTTTCAGGCATTGAACTGTCGGTGTTTGTGCTTACTGATGGACACGGATACCTGATACTTCCTGAAGCAAAGGACTACAAACGTATCGGAGAGAACGACGAAGGACTAAATACCGGTGGTATGGGAGCTGTTTCTCCTGTGCCGTTTGCTGATGAGGAGTTCATGGCTAAAGTTAAAGATTGTATTGTTCGTCCTACCATTGAGGGTTTAAGAGAGGATGATATATCCTATAAGGGCTTTGTTTTTATCGGCTTGATGAGTGTAAAGGGTGAGCCGTACGTGATAGAGTATAACGTGCGAATGGGCGACCCGGAGTCGGAAGTTGTCATCCCGCGCATAAAGACCGACTTAGTGGATTTGTTCAAAGCTGTTGCTGCCGGTAACCTAAAAGAGAAGTCTCTTGAGATAGATGACAGAACGGTTACTACTGTAATGATGGTGTCGGGAGGGTATCCCGGAAGTTACGAAAAGGGGAAGAAGATTGGTGGTCTGGACAAGACATCTGATTGCATTGTTTTTCATGCCGGCACAAAATATGACGGCGACGATGTTGTTACAAACGGCGGTCGTGTTATTGCTGTTAGTGCATTTGGCGATGATAAAGAGAAGGCATTGGCTCTGTCGTACAAAAATGCAGAAGTTATAACTTTCGATAAAAAATATTACAGGAAAGATATAGGATTTGATTTGTAAATATGATTTTAAAAAGAGTACATAGTTTAGATGTTTTGGCATACGTGTTGGTGCCACTATTCCTGATTCTATTCTGGCTAAGATCTCTTACCGAAGTTTACATTCCGGAATCTTTAGGCGACTTATCCCCTATGCCCCTGTGGGGAATGATGCTTAAGGTAATTAAAGGCAATCACATTGCAGCATCAATAGTTGTAATGATTATGGCACTGCTGAGTGCCATGGGGGTAAACCGTTTTACCAACCGGTACAAACTGCTGAGTAAACCAACGGTATTGCCTGGGGTAATCTATATCTTGTTGGTTAGCGGCTTTACAGAGGTTCAGTATATTCATCCTGTCTGGTTTTTTGTTCCACTTTTTATGCTTTCAATCGAAAAGCTTTTTAATGCACATGGAAAACAGAAGCCTATGGCTTGGTGTTTTGATGCTGCATTCTGGTTTTCGGTAGGAACACTATTCTTTGGTAAAGGGATGATTCTTTTTGCCTTTATTCTTATTGTCATGTTTATCATGAGGGTATTCACAACAAAAGCCATTCTGGCTGCACACTTTGGTCTGCTTCTACCTTACATCTTTGATTTTGCCTACTACCTGCTGATTGATAAAACAGCTCTCTTTTTTGAGACTTTGCATGTTAATTTCACAACCCCGGTAGCCTTTTACAGTCATTCTGCCTTTTCTAAAACCTACCTCTACTCCATGGTGGTTTTGGTAGTTCTCTCTCTTATCAATATTGCAAGGCAGATGCCCATCTTTAAAATTATTACCCGCAAACACTACCGTGTATTCAACTGGTTGGTAATTATGTCGCTGTTGGCTGCTATGACACCATTCTATTCTCTTGAGATGATTCCGGTAATCTCTGTCGGCTCAGCCATTGTGATAGCCTATTTCTTAGATGTTATCCGGCATGAATCTGTGAAGGAGATCTTTTTTACCGTTATAGTTTTAGTTACAATTCTGGCGCAAATACTTATTTGATTCGATGGATGATGGGATACCTGTTTTTGCTATTTACACTATTCAGAACATTATAAGTACTTCCGATCCATCCTTTCCATTTCATTATGGTCTTTTCTGATACACCCTACTTCTTTTCCCAAAGTATTATTTGGCTTGGTACTTTTGTTAATCTCATTTCGCAACCGTATATTTGTGGTCGCATTTGAGTGATAAATTTGTTTTATTCCTATATTATTTAGTTATACAAATTTAAACAAGTTGTCATTCTTTTGCGATTATTTTCTTCTTCTTGTGAAGTGAAGTGAAGCGTAGCGAAACAAGAAGAAAAAAAAGAACAACGTGGTGAAACTAATCAAATAGGCATTCGTTTATTCTTTTTTTACAAGAAACAACTATATTTGCACCCCAAATGTTTTGGTCCCGTAGTTCAACGGATAGAATAGTAGTTTCCTAAACTATAGATATGGGTTCGATTCCCGTCGGGATCACTTGCACAAAAGCCTCTGCTTATTAATATTAGCAGGGGTTTTGTGTTTTTATTTGGGAGTGTTTAATTTTATTGTCGGATTCTCATTAAACCCATTAACCGGAGTTATTGATAACTCTTCAATATCGCTGTAGTCTCTTACAAAGGCATCCTGAAACTTACCACTCTTCTGAATCTCTACCATCGCTTTTTTAGCGGCTTTAAATCCGTCATAGAAACCATAGATATATCTTGTGTAGTCATCAGTACACTTATATGATTTAATCTTCCCAGCCTCCAGTTCTCTGAAATATAGGTATGCAAACAGGGGTTCATGTTTCAGGGCAAGTATCTGAACAACGTACCTGTATTGACCTTGACCTTGACCTTGACCTTGACCTTGACCTTGACCTGATGATGTTATTACATGTTTAGCTGTAATAAGGTTTATTTGCTGCTCTATCTGTTTTGATTCTCTCTCAATTCGGGCTAGAGAAGGCATCAAAGGAGGAGTAATCGTTACCTCTTTAAAGAGAAGAACATCATCTGCTTTATCGTAGGCCATCTCTTTACGAACATCCAGATGCTCTATCTTTTCACTTTTACCGCTAATTACCTGTTTTATTTCGTACATATTATCTGCCTCTAAAAACATTAAGTAAGTACCGGTTTCGGGGTCAGGCCGGTAATCACCAACAAGCCTGTTGTGGTCGAGGTCGGTTACCAGAATTCTAATTGTTTCAATTGGAGTATCACCATCTTTCTTTATCACACCTTCAATAACAGCAAGATTTCCTGAGAAGTTATCTTTGAACTTAACATAGTAAATGTCAGCTCCGCCGTAGTTGTCTTCAAATCGGCTGGAGGCATAATAGGCCTCACTTTTATTTATTGTTGGAACAAAGAAGAAATCATCGTCAGGAGTATTGACCGGATAACCCAGGTTTACAGGAGCTGTCCAGGTGCTATCAGGTTTCATCTCACTGTAGAACACATCCATCCTGCCCATTGAGTTGTGGCCTTCGGAAGAGAAGTATAGTGTTTTCCCGTCGGGATGCAGCATTGGGGTATCTTCATCGAATTTAGAATTAATATTTCCCCCCAAATTTTTAGGCTCTCCCCATTTGCCATTGGCATTGAGTTTCGACATGTAGATATCTAAACCGCCTAAACCACCTTCGCGATTACTGGTAAAAAAGAGAGTACTTTTATCTGCTGACAAAGATGCGTGTGTTTCGTCAGCTCGTGTGTTAATGGGCGATGGAAGTTTTTTAGGGGTATTCCACTCGTTTCCGTCAAAATGACTTACATATATACTTTTGCCTTCAGTGTCGTTATGAAAGACAAATAATTCAGAGCCGTCAGCAGAAACTGAAGCTGCTGATTCATGATCAAATTTTTTATAGAACATCTGCAACAACTTTGCTTTTGTCCACTCCCCATCCTCTTTCTTTGAGTAGAATATCTTTTCAGGATACTGGCCATCCTTAAGCTTAGCCGCCTTTCTTGTCGGACGCCTCGAGGTAAAAATAAGCAGGTTGTTTTTTACTGTAACTAACGGACTGTGGTCATCATAAGGAGAGTTGACATTTGGTCCCAGATTAGTGACTGTAATCTCAACAGAGTTGTTCAGATATATCTTTGCGTTTCTGCAAACATTTATTTTGTAATCTATCAGATTGTGTAGTTCAGCGTCTGAAGCAGGCACATTTGCCTTCAGCTCTTCGTATAGCAGAAGAGCCTTGTCGGGCTTTAGCAGCACCTGATCTGTTTCGGCCAGTGCAAGTCGCAGGTCAACTCCCATGTCTGAGTATGTCTCTTCAGAATTTAGTTTCGCTATGCCATCACTGAAATACAGTGCAGCGGTATCAGGCACATCGGAAGTGTTCAGATAGCAATATCCTAAATAGTAAAGAACATCAAGGTTGGCCGAGTCGGTAGTTAAAACTTCATTTAATTTCTGAATAGCTAAATGGTAATCACCTGATTCAATCAAGTGCAGTGCTTTATTATAGTTACGTTTGTTTGAAGAGTATGAAGCTTTTTTTTGTCCCACCAGTGAAGAGGGAACAAATTGCAACAGAAGAAGAGTTAGACTAGCGAACGTTAATTTTTGAATTTTTTTCATCTATAATTGTATAGCTCTGCCGTTTTGATTGTAAAAGTAGGTTAAAATTAAACACAATTAAATCTGTTTAACGATAAAATTATCAACGGGTTACGTTGTTGTGATTTTTTTATTGTGTGTACCCGCCTGAACAAATACACCTAAGTGCCTGGTAACCTGCAATTAGTATGGCATATGTACATGTAAATATTGGCATAAATAGATGTTGATAAATATGCATTCCCTGTTGAAAACAAATTATTGAGGACGTAACTTTCTGTGCAGGAACTTAGGGATAACTAATTGTGGAGGATACCCAATTGAGCCATCGTATTTATTTACTATGTTTGACCGATAGTAATCGTTGAACTACATCTCTTATAATTTCGTCGGGCTGGGCAAAGTTTATACGTAAAAGTCTTTTGTCTGGTTTTGAGTGTGAAAAAATACTTAATGGAGCCAGTGCGACTCCATACTCACTTATGAGTTTCATCGCAAAATCCATATCGTTCAATGAGGATATTCCACTGTAGTCCAACAGCTGAAAGTATGACCCTTTTGAGAATATTGGAACAAATCCTGAGGCCTCTATCAGATTATTCAGCAAATCTCTTTTTTTCTGATAGAACTCGTTAAGACCTAAGTACTCATCTTCGTACTGTAGAAAATCGGCAAAGGCAAGTTGAAATGGAGTATTAACTCTGCTAATGGTAATCTCCTGAATCTTCCGTATTTCGTTGGTAATCTCTTCTGGAGCCAGACAGTAACCTGTTTGCCACCCGGTAACATGGAATGTCTCTCCAAAGTTAGAAATAATAATACTCCTTTGTGTCAAAATTGGATATAGTGCCATGCTCTGATGCGACTCCCCATCAAAAACTATATGCTCAAATGTTTCATCACTTAAAACCAGAATATTTGTTCCTGTAATGATTTTTTGAAGACGAAGCATATCAAGCTCATTTAATACAGCACCCGAAGGACTATGGGGAGTATTAATGATTATCATACGAGTGTTGGCAGTTATCATCTTTTGAACCTGCTCCCAATCAATAATGAAATTTGATTTGTCGATAGAAATAAAAACCGGTTCTCCACCATTCATCCTAATTGCCGGAACAGTATTAACACAAGTCGGCTCAAAAACAATTACCTCATCACCCTCTTTTATTATTGCCGACAGAGTTGTAGAGATTGCTTGAGCTGCCCCTGCAGTTATGGTTATCTCTGTTTCAGGATTGTAGTTATGACCGTATAATTTACTAACTTTTTCGGCAACTCTCTCTCTTAAAACCCTCTCTCCATACGCTTCTCCATACTGATTCAATCCCTCCGAAACATGCTTCTGCACCAGACCTACTAGCTTATTGGAACAGTGAAATCCAGTAAATCCTTCAGAAAGATTTATTGCATCGTACTTTTTTATCTCAGGACGTATTCTGGTAAAATAGTTTGGGTTTAGATTTTTATATTTCTTATTTAATACCATGGATTAGGCACTCTATTTTTATTAAAATTAAACATATTGGAAACAAAATACACTAATTCTTTAATGTTACATCTGATTTTTTAACAAACACAACCGAATCATTGATGAACCCATTATTTATGAGTACCAACAACTAATTTATGTTTAGTGTTTATACATCAGTATAGTGTCTGGAGAATATCGAGGCTTTTTAGAGAGACAAAATTCAGAATATGTAACTCGTAATAGATAACTAAAGCATTCAAAAGTTCTCTTCGCTGATTCGATTTTAATTCTAATTGCGTTAGTTCGTCGGCATTTAGTTTTGAAAGAGTAATCCAATTATTTAGGGTCTCTTTTTTGATGAAGTATGGATGGTTAGGCTCACCATTTACATACTCACTATTCTGAAGATCGAAGAAAGTGTTAGACAAGTCTGTAGAGTATGAGACTCCAAAACCTAGAAACCGTGACAGCTGAAAAAGGAAGAAAAGATGAAAGTTTGGTAATCCGGGAACTTCACCATCCAGCACTTTTACTGCATGAAAAACGAAATTGAACAGCTCCTCATTTGGGTGCTCTTCTCTTAACACCTTTGACAAAACCTCGGTAATAAAAAATGTGATTGAGCGTTTTGTCTGGTTAAAAGGGATAGAGACGAAAGGGTGCAGAACTTTATAATCTACAATACGGTGTATCTCCTTTTTTTCGTTATATGTCACCTCCATCTGCAAAAGTGTAAGCGGTTGTAAAAAAAGGGTTTTCCCTTTGCTGCGCGAACGCCTTACTCCATTCACCATATAACTCTGCATACCAAACAACGATGTGTACACATGAACAATAACACTTGTTTCGGAGTATTTTACATGATTGAGGATAATTCCTTTGGTGGAGAACATAATCACATTTTATATTATTGTACAAATATAATGGAATTGGGGGCTAAATAATTATTAAAC
>JALVBA010000313.1 GCA_027010905.1 Marinilabiliaceae bacterium | reverse complement strand
TATATATAGTTTATTTTATTATTTCCGGAGTTGCGATGGCTCAGGAAGAAAACAGTAATTATAAAGTTAACTGGCTAGCTCCTCAGGCTGCTACTGACTATTTCCCCGGACGGTTAGTTATTGCCGATCAGCAGAGCTCTGACGACAAAACCGGACTACCGGTAACACTGCATAAAATTGATTTGCCTACCGGTATTACATCTGATGGTGTTATGGTTAGTATTAAAGTTTTAGCAACCGAGCCTCTCACAGATAAAGAGAAGAGTATTGTTGGCAAATTAAGTGCAGATATTAATATACTTGATTATTTTGTTGCTTTTGAGAATAAGAAACCTATATTAAATATAGAGGTTCTGCCTGTTCAGATTAACAGTGCATCGGGAGAACTTAGAAAAGTTACGGAATATTCCTTAGCGTTTGAATACAAAGATGGGAAAAAGTCAGTGCAAGCAAGCAGCACTAATACATCTTCGAGTTATGCCTCCAACTCTGTTTTATCAAGTGGTAAGTGGGTGAAGATTAAAATTGATAAAGATGGAGTCTACCGAATCCCTTATTCAGATCTTAAATCGTGGGGATTCAACAATCCTTCTAATGTGAAAGTTTTTGGTAATGGCGGCATAATGTTACCAAAATCAAATAACGAATTCCGCTTTGATGACCTTCGTGAGAATGGGGTAATGCACTTTGGTGACGCAATATACTTCTATGGTAAAGGTAGTGTGAAATGGAGCTATGATGCCGACAAACAGATGTGGATACATCAGATTCATGATTTTGGTGAGGTGGCTTTCTACTTCTTAACCGAAGATGTGGGTGTCGGAGTTGGAGTAGGAATTGTTGATGATTCGGATAAAACACCTAATGTGGAAGTTGACTCTTACGATGCCTATGCGTTTCACGAGTTGGAGCTTAGAAACTTGATTAGTTCAGGCCGAACCTGGTATGGAGAGTGGTTTCGCTTTCGCGATAAACAGTCTGAGGTGTTTAGCTTTGACTTTAAGAATAAGATTTCATCCATCCCGATGAAAATTAGCACCTCAGTTCTTGCAAGATCGAACGTTACATCACGTTTTGAAATTAGAGCAGATGGGAACGCAGTGCCTATCCAAACCCTCTCGGTTCGTTCAATATCTTTTTCTGACTATACCGGATATTTTGGCCATAGAGGAGAAGAGTCGACTTCATTTAATAGTATACAGGATAATGTTGATATTGAAGTAAAGTATGTTTTGCCTACAAATACAGCTCAAGGGTGGCTAAATTATTTGTGTTTGAATGCAACTTGTGAACTTAAAATGGAAGGTGATATTTTTGGTTTCAGAACTATTGAGTCTGTAGGTGAGGGAAATATTGCTCGTTACAACCTTAGTAATACAGATGGTAGTACTATTGTATGGGATGTGAGCGATTATACCAGACCACTAAAAGTAAAAACAACACTGTCAGGAAATACAACTACATTTATTGCAAAAGCTGACTCAATAAAAGAGTATGTGGCTTTTAACCCCGGAGGCAGTATCCCTTTTCCGGTATTGGTGGGAGATGTGGCAAATCAGAATCTGCACTCTGTTTCGGGCATAGAGTATGTTGTTGTTGCTTATCGCGATTTTGTTAGCGAGGCAAACAGACTGGCAGCTATGCATCAGGCTGAGGACGGGTATACAACCTTTGTAGTAACTCCTGAACAGATATATAATGAATTCTCCTCCGGCCAGCCCGACATATCAGCAATACGTGATTTTATGCGGATGCTCTATAAAAAAGCCGATTCAAAAACCCTTGCGCCAAAATATCTACTGCTATTTGGAGATGGCTCATACAATAATCGCTCTTATGAAGAGAAGAATACAAATAGGATTTTAACTTACCAGTCTGTTGTCTCCAATCATCACGCATCGTCATATATTACCGATGATTTTTATGGCTTTCTGGATGATAATGAAGGTGGTAATATTCAGAGAGATTTATTGGATATAGGTATTGGACGTTTTCCTGTAAATACTGTGCAGGAAGCTGCTGATGCGGTGAATAAGGTAGAGGCCTACATGAAAAAACAGTATCCCGGTAAGTGGAAAGCTCAGCTTACTTTTGTTGGGGATGATGGGGATAATAATATACATATGCGTGATGCCGACAGGTTAACACAAAAGCTTGCTGTTACACATCCTGAGTTTGATTTGAATAAAATTTATTTAGACTCCTATCAGAAAGTGACCACATCTACAGGGAAAGTTTATCCAGAAGTAAACAATTTAGTGGAAAAAGCTATAACTGAAGGGTCATTGCTGTTTAACTATACCGGTCATGGTAGTGAAAACGGGTTAGCTCATGAAAATATTTTGACGATTCCCGATATTCAGGGCTGGACAAACATCGACCGTTTGCCAATGTTTGTCACAGCCACTTGCGAGTTCAGCCGGTTCGATAATCCGGCACACACTTCAGCCGGAGAGTGGGTATTTCTTAATAGCTTGGGTGGGGGAATTGGACTCTTCACAACCACTCGTTTAGTATACAGCTCTTTGAATTACATTATCAACAATAATTTAATTCGTTTCCTTTTTGAAAAGGATAATACTGGAGAGAAACTTAGGCTTGGTGACATAATGCGCTTAACAAAAAATGCTTCAGGTACAAGTATAAATATTTTGAATTTTACCCTGTTGGCTGATCCCGGAATTCAAATTGCTTACCCCTCAAAATATATTGAAACAGTAAGCGTCAATGAAAAACCCATAGCTGAGGCTATGGATACGCTAAAAGCTCTTTCGAAAGCTAAGATAGAAGGGGAGATAGTGAGGAGCGATAGTTCAAAAATAGATAATTTTGATGGGGTTTTGAATATAACTGTTTTTGATAAGCCTACAAGAGTTATTACTCTGGGTAATGATGGGGCAAAGCCTTTTGAGTATGATGTATTTCAAAACAGACTGTTTACAGGTCAGGTACCGGTTGAGAATGGAGAGTTTGCAAGTGAGTTCATTGTTTCGAAAGATATAAGATATAATATTGGTACTGCCAGAGTGAGTTATTACAGCTCGGACGATAACGGCATAGAGGCTTTTGGTGCAAATAATAAGATTATTGTTGGAGGAATAAGCGATTCTCCTCCTATAGATAACGAGGGGCCTCAAATAAAACTATATCTGAACAAAGAGACTTTTGTGTCGGGAGGTGTTACGGGCGTGCGTCCACTCCTTTACGCTGAACTGTTTGACGAAAATGGAATTAATACTGCGGGTAATGGAATCGGTCATGATGTTACCCTTGTTATTGATGATAAGAGTAATACCATTGTAATGAATAGTTATTTCAAATCGGTTCGCGATAGTTATCAGGAAGGTATGGTTGTATTTCAGCTCCTTGAGCAGGAGCCGGGCTTGCATAAATTATCGTTTAAGGCATGGGATAATTTGAATAACTCCTCTACTGTTGAGATTGAGTTTAATGTTCAGGATGGAGGAGAGTTAAATGTTGAGAAAGTTTCCGTTTTCCCTAATCCGGTGAGAAACTACTCTTTTGCCAACCTCTATTTCACTCACGACGAACCTAATGTACCACTGACGTTAGAGATATCTACCTTTAATATTAGCGGTCAGCTGTTAAATAAGGTTGTTGAAAAAACTGTTTCAACAGGTAGTAGTATTCAGCCTGTTCAGTGGTATCCCAAAGCCTCAAATGGACTTCTTCTCTCCTCGGGTCTATATATCGTGAGGTTTAAAGTAATGAGTCAAACAGGCAAAACAACTGTTTTCTCACAAAAAATATTGGTGACTGAATAATAAAAACCATTTTTTTTAGTTTTTCTATGACAGTATTTATTACTACCATTGCAGAAATTTTTGTTGGCAGTGATAAAATACAACACAGTTAGGAGAGTTTAATAAATGAAAAATAGTAACTTAATAATAATGATGAAGCGAATTAAAAGTGTAGTTGTAGTAAGTATTTTAGTTATTTTTGTTTTGGATGCCAGTGGTCAGAATGATCCTAAGTCCAAATTTGTAAGCACAGCAGTTCCATTTCTTACTATTGCCCCAAACTCCAGAGCAGGAGGTATGGGTGATGCTGGTGTAGCCACATCTCCGGATATGACTTCGCAATATTGGAACCCTGCCAAGTATGCGTTTATTGATGGAACAATGGGAGCTTCTGTCTCCTTTACACCGTGGTTAAAGGAGTTGGTAAGCGACATAAATCTCGGCTATCTTACATACTATTATAGGTTAGATAAGATGCAAACTTTTAGTGCATCATTAACCTATTTCTCGTTGGGTAATATGACCTATACCGATGAAAGTGGTATGGTGTCAGGTTCTGGACATCCAAACGAATACTCGATTGATGTTGCTTATGCGAGAGTGTTGTCGGATCACTTTTCAGGTGGTGTTGCTTTTAGGTATATTCACTCAGATATTTTGAACGGATATGGTGATGCTCAATCTATGCCGGGAAATGCATTTGCTTCAGATATCGCTTTCTACTATAAAACATCATGGAAAAAAAGAAGAAAAGAGTCGGAGCTAAGTGCCGGTGTTAACGTCTCAAATATTGGATCGAAGATTAGTTATGACAGCGGTAATACTAAACAGTCGATACCCACTAATTTAAGGTTGGGTGTAGCATACCGAATGGAGCTGGATGAGTATAATGAACTTACTATTACATCTGATCTGAATAGATTACTTGTGGCATCAACACAGTTGAACGACACAGCGCAAAATAATGGAGGTGTAAGTTTTGAGGATGAATTGATGAAAGTTAGAATATCAGGTGGTGTTGAATATTGGTATGACAAACAGTTTGCCATTCGTGCAGGTTATCACCACGAAAGTGCTGAAGTGGGGAACAGAAAATATGCTACTGCAGGTATTGGTCTGAAGTTTAACATCTTTAATATTGATGTCTCATATATAATTCCTATGCAGGCAAACAACCCGTTGGCCAATACAATACGCTTTACCTTAGGGTTCGATTTGAGTGAGTTTGGTGGTAAAGGAAAGAGACGGTGATAGTTCCCCTGATACAATGAGAATAAGAGTTGGATTTGGCTACGATGTTCACCGTCTTTCTGAAGGTGAAGAGTTTTGGTTGGGAGGTATCAGAATCAATCATTCCAAGGGCTCTGTTGCCCATTCCGATGGTGATGTACTCATCCATGCTATCTGTGATGCTCTGCTGGGAGCTGCCAATATGCGTGATATAGGCTACCACTTCCCCGATACAAGCTCTGAATTTAAGAATATCGACAGTAAAATACTTTTAAAAAAGACGACTGAACTAATTTCTGCGAAAGGATATTCAATTGGTAATATTGACTCAACTATTGCACTTCAAACACCAAAAATAAAACCTTACATTGATGAGATGCAGGAGGTATTAGCCGGAGTCATGAATATTGATATTGATGATATTGCAATTAAAGCAACCACCACCGAAAAGCTTGGTTTTGTTGGGGCAGAAGATGGCGTTGCAGCCTATGCAACAGTTCTGATACAAAAAGATTAGCTGCTTTGATTCGTCTCTCTAATTCCGACAGGGTAACATTTGATTCTTTAAAAATGTAATTGACTAAATATTATTTTGAGGTGCTGAATTTACTTTTTCTCTTTAAAAATACATTTTTCCAAATATGAATATTTGTTAGTAACTTATTCAGGAATCACTTTTATGCGCCTTTCATTTTTGTCTATTATATAACTTAATCGTACAAGCCTCAATTACTGATGATTAAGAAATTCAAAGTTATCTATTTTGAGGTTAGGTTTAAGACCTCGTGAACTTGATACAAAAACGAAACAAAAAAATCAATGCTTATTTCAAGCTGCACTTTACATGTGATTAAAGATTAAGTTCGTTTGGGTGAATTCTAAGATAACCTTAAATCCGCAAGCGAATTTTAAAACATAAAGATAGGCATTTGTGACCACGTTATGAACTTAATTTTGGATAAACTGTATAATCTGTTGAATAAAATGAGCTATTTTCCCTTCTGCCGAGGT
>JALVBA010000312.1 GCA_027010905.1 Marinilabiliaceae bacterium | reverse complement strand
ACAAATGGAAAACATTTCTTGATGAGCGAACAATCAATGAACAAACAGGGAAATCTTGCTATACCCACAAAAGATTAAGAAGTGCTTACAAAAGTCTAAAAACAAATCTCCCCTGGCTTTTTACATGATATGATTATATTGATCTAAAAATCCCGAACAGCTTGCCAATATCACTACAACAAGAACGAACAGTAAACTATTTTTTAAGTGTGATGCTGTCATTGTTTGTGAAATTTATTTGAAGAACGCCAAATTGCTTGTTGTAAAGAACCCTGTTGGGTTGAATCTCGGGATTATCGTACATGTTGCTTTCTACTTTGTAAACATCGTAAAATATGTTCTCCCCAAGTTTTACAGAATCCATTTGGGGGGTCTTTGAGATGTCTATATGAAAATAATAGTTATTAAGCTGTATCTCCAGAAATGGATGAAACTGAACCGGAGTTACCTTGAATATTAAGTTTAAATAAGGGGCAACACTGAAAAGTTCGGCAATTTTATACTCATACGCAACATAGTTTTCACCACAGTGTTCCGCATAAGTTCTGTCAAGGTATGTGTATTCGTTCACCACCTCAAAGCCAAACTCATTACCGCCGGAATGTATAAATTTCACACTGTCACCTTGTTCGTAGGGTATAAAATCTTTCTCCTCATCTGTCAGCATATAGCGCGCCGACTCGTGCGACTCTTTGCAACATGAGCTAATAAAAAACAAGGTAAAGATCAATAAAAGAAGACTTTTTTGCATAGTCTGGTTGTTTTTGGTTAATTGTCAATTCCACAAGGTTGTTTAAGAAAACTTGGGTTATAATTTTGTTTCAAGTTTAGTGATTTATCGTCATATTTCATTGGGGTATCTTGCTTCTATCTTTTTTATAGAGTGTTTTAATTAGCTTTTTGGCTCATACACTTGCCCCATAAAAAGAATAGCACCGGTGTCTTTTTCCTGAATGAGGAACAGAAACGGACGATTGACAATAAATGGGATTGTGTTGTTTTCGCCCGGACCAACACTTGCGAGACGAATCTCAACGCTGGTAACAGCTGCTGCTTCGGTACCCTCCTCGTCAACCTCAACAAATGTTTTATGCTTCACCTTGCTTACAACCAGGTTTGAGGGTGTACCCATACCCGACAGGTCGGCAACCCCATCAATAAAAGCACTCTTCATGCCAAGTTCCTGCAGAGGCTTATTCAGTTCAAGGTCGCACTCAAACTTAAATTTTGGCAGCCACACATTCACACTATGCTTACGTAAGTTGCTGATATTTTCAGACAGGGTGCTTTCATCCAATTCGGATAGATACTCTTTCAGTGTAATATCCTCATCCGGTAGCAGTACAATCATTCTGAAATGACCGTTTCCGTATGGCAATGCAACACCTTGAGAGTTTGAACTCTTAAAATATTTCAGGTCAGCTTCCTGAACCATCATCTTTACATCTTCTGTTTTTCCATCAGCAAAGTGAAAAGGCTCATCAACGGAGTTGTCCTTTTCAAACTCATATTTCCACTTTCCTTTAAAATAGACAGCATTTATCAGAAACATAATATGGTCGGCAGTGATTTTATCAACAATCTCAGGTATCTTACCCTTTGTCTTATCCTTTACCCAACTGTTAATAGTTTTTTTACTGCCCTCGGCATCATTGAAATCAAGAGCTTTTACCTCAGCATCGTAGTACTTCTTGTCAATATCAACAAAGCTCTGGTTGATGTGAAAACTGTTTCTGTACCATATAGAGTTGGCAATATCTGTCTCAACCCTGTTGTCAGCATTCAGAATAGCCTCACGTATTGTTTTGTTCGACTCATTCAGCTCTTCGTCATTATCAACAGAAAAGCCCATCATCTCAGTCATCTCATCACGTGTAGTGCCTCTGGCACCATTCCAGGTCATACCTAATGCTTGTGAAATACTAAGAGATGAAATCATAATATTTTCCGACCCGGCAGCCGCAGATGTAATATTCTTAAAGAGGGTTATCCCAAAATCATTGGAGCTTTGCACTATCTCCTGTGATTTCAGATTGAGTGTGATGGGAGTGTACTCCTGGGGTACTACTTCCTGCGATTTTGTGCATGAGGAGACTAAAGCAGCTAACAGAAACAGAGAGGATAATTTAATAGATTTCATGGAATATCTTATTTGAAAATTAATTTTACAGATTATATTTAGCTATTCAATAATATTTCATTGAATTCTCCTATAGTGCATCTCTTCCTTGGGAAAACCGAAACACTGCCTGTTCGAAAGGTCAATCGTTAAGTTATCCCCATTCAATTCAATATAGTGATTTGTTTCGATAACCATTATCATCATTTTTCCACTGTAACCTATAAGTATGGAGTCTCCTGAAATAGAGTAGTCGTAATGGTCGTAACGCATATTTTCAGAGGAGTGATAGAAGTTACTATCATCCATAAAATAGATAGTATCAGCTTTTTCTGTTGCAATCCACTTCCCGTTTAAGTCTTCTCCACTAACGGGTTTCTTTTCACAATTTGTAAGAAAAATTGTCAAAATAATCGATACAAAGAAGAATAGTGTTCTCATGATGTTTTATTTTGTAGATGCAAGGAGAACAATAAGGTTGCGTGATTCACAAAACTATTTTATAAATAATTCATTAATATTTTATTTAAATAAGTGAGGGTTTAGCTAATACAGCCAAACCCTCACTTACACTCAAAAACAAACAAAACTCTCTCTCTAAAAACTATATCTTATAAACATCTCCATGTTAATGTCAACATCTCCATGTAAACCGTCGTTGAAAAATGATTCTCCTTTTACCGACAATTCAATATTGCTGTTTCCTCCTGCAACACCGTCGTTCAGTTGACGGAATAGCTCCTGTGAACCCTCATTAGTCATATTTGTCATTAAAGGAACGATTGTTTTCCCCTCTTCAACAGAGGCAGTTACATCATCAGCAAGAAGCAGTTCGTCACCTTCAACAGACATAATATAGATACTGACAGTTGTGATATCGGCAGAGTTGTCATTTTGTGGAGTCACTTCCATCCAAACATCTTTCAGCTCTATGGCATCATCACTATTTATTACAGCATTTTTCAATTCATTTTGTGAAGCAGCCACCGACAAAACTTCGTCTTCCTCAAAAGTAGGTGTGTTTACCGAAAACTCCACACTCTCTTTAAATGTAGGATTAATCATTGTCTCTTCCTTATCACATGCAACTAAAACGGAGGCTGTCAATATTACTAAAACAAAATTTTTCATAACTGCTTTTTAAAACTTAATTATTAACTCTTTATCTGTTGTTACGCCGATATCTGTAATGAGTTTTTATATGTTGACCAACGACGATAAAAAAATGAGCAACCGCAATTTTACTTCAACAAAATGGAAAAGCCATTTGCGACTTTATGGTCACAAATGGCTAAAAGGTTATATTAGAAATCTTATGGATGCGATGAAAGAATTAACACTAAATGGTTGACCGTGAAAAAGACCTCCATTTTTATAGTAAAGGCTTATAGCTAAAGTTTACATACCCTTTGATACGCCTTTCATTTTTGTCTTAACACCCAGCTATGCGGGACAGGCAAAAAAGTCAAGGCTTATTTTTTATTTTCCATTGAAAAGAAAGTAGTGTCAAGAAACCCCTGCTTTCTAAGAACATCCATCAGCACTTTGCTAAAGTGTTCGTTATCGGCTTTTTTGTAACGAACATCGGTAAACACCTGAGCAAGGCTCTCTTTGTTGTTCTCGGCAACAAAGGCTTTGTTCTCTTCCAGATTCTCCTTTTCGTTGTAGTAGCTCTCAATATCTTCAGTGGTGTAATCTTTGTACGATTCATAATGCACAATGGCATCAAGTGGCAGCCTGTCAGTCAAACCCGGACTTTCATCAGGATAACCAACAGTGACAGTGGTAACCGGAACAACACCTTTAGGGAGTTTCAGCTGCTCAATAATCTTATCGGCCATGTAAGTTGTGGTGCCGAGGTAGCAGATGCCAAGACCTTTTGATTCGGCAGCCACACACACATTTTGTGCAACAAGAAGAGCATCAATGGCAGCAGTCATGAACGACAGGAAATTATCATATCCGGGTGTTGCATTGCGCTGTTCGCACCATTTGTTGAAACGGTTGAAATCAGCACAGAAGGTTAACACTACAGATGCATTGGTAATCATCGGTTGATCAAAATGAAAAGGGGCAAGCTCTTTTTTCTTCTCTTCGTTGCGGGTAACAACAATGCTGTAAACCTGCATATTCCCGGTAGTTGAAGCACGTACCCCAGCTTCGAGTATCTCATTCAACAGAGTGTCGTCAATATTCTTGTCAGAATATTCTCGTATTGTTTTATGGTTGTTTAGTATGTTTATCATATCTTCGTTAATTATCTTTTTAGACGATTTTATTTCGTTGGATGTGTTTTTGTTGGCGGTGGTATTGCTCTATTCAATCTCTAAGCCATTCAATTTTATTGTATTTAATAATGGTGAAGTTTTATCCTCATTGATTTTTTTCATTCCAATCAAAAAAGGCTTAATTTTAGTATTAATTTTCCTTGTCAAACGCCACATCTTACCAACTGCCAAACAAAAATGCTTTTCTAACAGATAATCCTTCTGTATTCAGAAGGTCTACATACTTTTTTATTAATGCTATAATTTCTTCTTTAGCCATTGTAATAGATTTATTGTTTGTTTAAGATAATCTTGCACCATTAATTTATCTGGAATTATCGGGTTGTAATCAGGGTACCTGCCCTGCAACTGATATTTCATAAGAATACCTAAAAAAATTTCTTCATCTTATGATAATTCCAAAGTGTTTTTTTCTAACAAATATACGTGTTTTTCAATCAATCTTTTTCCCTATGTATTTCACTTTTGATTCTTCGAGTGTATAAGATTTTATAAAGTCTTGTTTTTGTTGTTTTCTCTAAATGTATTGAATACATATTTTTCATTACAAAAACCTAACCTTTGGTGAATTGATTCACCAAAGGTTATAACTATACGTGAAAATATTCACCAAAAGTTATGTTTTATGATGAATCTCTTACTTTTATCTGTTTTCATTCAAAGGTTTGAATATGGTGCGTATCGCATAAAACTTAATCAAATTAATCCCACTCTTTTCATCTCAGCTAAGAGTTTTACCTTGTTTGCATCTTCCATCGAACACAATGGAGAGCGGAAATACTCTTTAATTTTTCCCATTGTAGCTAATGCAGTCTTGACCGGAATAGGGTTTGATTCAATAAACATCAGGTCGATAAGTTCGCGATATTTATAGAAAATCTCTCGGGCTTGCACAGGCTTACCATCGAGCGACAGGTGCATCAGCTCCCTGAATTCAGCAGGAATAACATTTGCAATCACAGAGATGCAACCATCAGCTCCAAGCAGATTCATTGCAGTAGCCAGAAAGTCGTCACCGCTAAATACCTTAAACCCTTTAGGGCGAGAGGCAATTAGTGATGCAGCAACAGGAAGGCTTCCAGAGGCCTCCTTAATGGCAATAATATTTTCAAAATCGTTACCCAACTGAATAGCTACATCAACAGGGATTGCTGAACCGGTGCGTGATGGTACATTATAAAGAATTATAGGGAGATCTACAGCTTTTGCAACTGAAGAGAAATGTTGGTACATCCCTTTTTTTGTTGGTTTGTTGTAATAGGGACCAACAACAAGTGCGGCATCAACCCCCAACTCTTTTGCCTTTTTTGTGTATTTAATGCTTGAGCTTGTTGAGTTGCTTCCTGTGCCGGCAATTACCGGAATTCGTCCGTTAACCCTCTCCACACACCTGCCAATAACCATGGCATCCTCCTCTTCCGACATTGTGGCTGACTCCCCGGTAGTACCACAAACCGCTATCCCGTCGGTTCCATTCTCAATATGAAATTCTATCAACTTGTCAAAAGCATCCAAATCAATAGTGCCATCTTCGTAAAAGGGTGTTACAATTGCAACAATCGCTCCTTTTAAATCATATATTGTCATACTTCAATATCTTTAATGT
>JALVBA010000311.1 GCA_027010905.1 Marinilabiliaceae bacterium | reverse complement strand
AGCTTATCCGACTCGATAGTTGCAGGCAGAAGCTGACGCAGGGTTTGTATCCCACGGAACAGTCCGGCAGGTTTAAAAGCTTTTAATACAATATACTCCTCATTGATAGTGAGAGTGTACCCCTCCTCACCCAGTTGTGAGGCACTATCATCAATCATTAAGTTTATGGCATCATCTTCTTCAGCACTATCGGCATCTTTAATGTCAAACGCATAGCCGGTGGCAGGCTTCAAAAGGTTGGCAAGATAGATTCCAATATTTTTCACCTCACTATTACCACTCTCAACATAAATTGTTGCCTCGTCTTCCAGCTCAAACGAACTACCTGTAGCAACAACTTTAGATGGTTTAGGTATCAGATCCTCTTTGGCAAGATCTTTAGGTGTAGGTTTATCGCAAGCCGAAAATAGTGCCACAATAATCAGTAGAATAAATGATTTCAGCAAATTTCTCATCTGTTTGTGTATTTTTATTGTTGTATTGAGTAACCATTTAGCCATTCAACCATTTAGCCATTCAACCATTTAGCCATAGAGCCATTTAACCTTTTAACCATAGAGCCATTTAACCATTATTCAATCTTTCTAACATTCAGCTCATATTCAGGAGTGAAATTAAGAATAAACAGTCCGGTATTGTACATGCCTCCCCAGTTCGACACTCTTTTAAACTTAAAGTTAGACTGAATTAAATGCGGGTTATACTCATCAAGACAGTATTCAAAGCTCTTTCCGTAGGTCTTCAGAGCATTAATAAAGTAGTACGACACATCATATCCCCAAATACCAAAGCGACTAAAATTAGATCTTACGCTTGCTTTCTGGAAATATGGAGATATTGACATGGGCTCTGTCTTATACCACTCACGATATTTATTTATGAAAGCCTCAGTTTCGGGGTCGTTATAATCCATTCTGTAATATGAGAAGATATGTCCGTTTAGCTGATGAATATCCTCCGACTTCAAAGATTGAAATCTAAGCCAATCGGGAAATCCCCAAAGTGTTGCATTAATACCCTTCTTCTTCACAATACCTGCCAGCGTGGTAACTATACCACTAACATAGGCCTCTTTGTTTGAAGGAATGATTATTATATTTTCAACATCTTTCACAAACAGATCCTCCAGTCCGTTAAGTTCTCCCTGAACAAATTTATACTCTACATAATCGGGTTTGATTCCATCTTTAAAGTTGGTCCAATATATCTTCTCTTTGATATCATTACTAAGCCTGTTCTCATACGCCGAATTATCTTTTGTGCGTATAACAATTACTCTTTTGCCCTGAATATTCTTCAGCATCTGCTCCTCTATTACATCAAAAAGTAGTGTATCGACCGGACTCACCTGAAATATATCAGAATTATTTTCCAGCTCAGAATTTAAGGTAGAGAATGGATAAATTAGTTTAATACTGTTTGCCTTGGCAAATTCGGCAACGGGAGTAAGATTTTTTGCGTATGCCGGACCTATAATCATATCCAGATCTGCAACTCCCGGTCTATGAAGAATCTCCACTATTTTATCCGTCAAGTCACTATTTGTATCGTAAACAAAAAACTCAATATTTGTATTCTCCTTTTTAAGTTTGTCAAGCGCTATGAGAAACCCCTCGTAAAACTCAAGAAAAACCTTTGACTTATTCGAGATAATCTTCTTTTCTCTCTCTTTCTCTACAACCTCGCCGTTATCATCCTTCTCAGATATTATATTGGCTTTTTTACTATCTGCCACATCAAAAGGCAGAAACAGACCAACCTTTAAAACAGGTCTATTTTCGTAATAATTGTACGATATACAGTCAGCATAAGCAATACTATCCTCCTTTGTTTTATGAACAACCGGCATCTCCTCATCTTTCTTAATATCCTCACGATAGTACACCTCTTCGAACCACTTCTGAGTTGGGATTTTGATTATTGTTCCCCTTTTTAATTTTTTCAGGTTAGCCGTAAAGTTTACCTTTCTTAAAATATCTATATCTACATTATATTTTCGACCTATTGAAAACAGAGTCTCCTTACGCTTTACCTTATGATTTACAAACAGGTTGTCATCATTTGAAATTTGCTTTTCACTCTTTACATGAATACTCAATTTTGGAATTCTAAGCATATATCCAACAGACAAGTCGTTTTTGTTCACATCACTATTGGCACTCTCCACCTCACGGATATCAGCATTAAGTTTTTTTGCTATACTGTAGAGTGTTTCGCCGGGTTGAATTTTGTAGTACTCATAAAGCTCATCTTCAAGTTTCTCCTGACTATCTACTACGAACTCTTTCTCCTCCTTTTGGGGTTGAATACCTGTACTGCCCTTCTTATGCAGAGGAATACGTAATAGAGTTTCAACCGGCAAAACTCCTTTTTTCAGAGCCGGATTGTAGTCAACTATCTCACTCTGCTGAACGTCATACTTTTTTGCCAATCCGTAGAGCGTCTCTTTTGATCGTACTTTATGCATCACAAATCCATCAGATTGAAAATCGCGAGAATTTGTCTCTACTTTATCAATCGGGATTTTAATTATTGAACCCTCAATAAGTTGCTTATCACTACCCCGGTTATTCTCATAAATCACGCTTCTGGGTACTTTATACTTATGTGAAAGGTAAAAAACAGTCTGCCCTTTCTCAACCGTATGGTAGATATACTCCTCTGAGCCCTTCAGCTCCTCGTTAGTACTATTTCTTCCTGTTATTACTGGAATCCTGAGTATCAGACCCTCCTTTGGGCCATTAATAACATCGGGATTAACCTCAATTATTTCCTTTTGCGTAACACCAAAATTTTTACTTATTCGGTACAATCCTTCGCTCTTCTTTACTTTGTAGAGATAGAATGTTTTACCATCAATAATAATCTTAGCCATGTCTGTTTGAGCTATAGAAACACCAACGAACAGAAGACAAAAAACCAAAAATAAAATAAAACTCTTTATATTACCCATCTAATTAATCACTTGATTTAAACGTTGAGCCAAAAGTAAAGAAAGTGAAGATACCAAACAAATGAGATTTTAAAGTAAATCATTAAATTTGTAAGAAATTAACCATTCAAACAGATAACCTTTTTCATTTTCAAGAAGAGACAGAAAAACCCAACAAGATGTTAACCTTTCAAAGGCATTGTAAAATTATTCAATTACATACCAATTGTACCAGTTTGGCTTTACCTCAACTTCAATCTCAATTTCATATTCGCGGTTTAGTTTAAATTGCTGAGAGGTATTTTCCTGTTCCCTGATGTTTGCAGTTTCTGTAATTCCGGTATAATAAAGTGGCACTTTAATTTTCTTTTTAATAACATTGTCTGTCGGATTAAATACCAGTAAAAATCCCTTTTCCTTTAACTCGGGATTTACGTGCATCATATAATCCAGATCTCTTCCGTCAGCCCTTCGTATATGAATAATATCACTTTCTAAAATAGCTCTGTACTTTTTAAACCATTTAACCACACGTTGCACCATCTTTTTTGTCTCATCAGTATCGTAAAGCCTTTTTCCGCGAAGAACAGATTGCAGGCCCATACCAAGATTACTAACCAGCATCATTTCGTAATGGTCAAGATGCTCATTCAATGGCGCAATGGTAGCAGCCGCACCACCACCATGGTATTGCTGCAAAGGAACAAATGACCAGCTCATTCCAGGTGTTTTTCCCCATGTTCCGTCAAAAATATTTTGACGGGTATGCATCAATTGCTCCCTGCGGGGTAACGACCAATTTTTTTCTCGATAACCAACAGCAGTTTGGTTTCCACCTGTAAGAAAATAATGGTCGGGTAAACGTAAATGAATACCTTCGGATTTACACCATTTATAAAAGTCGGTGGTAATTTTCCATTGTTTATATTGAGAGTCGGCTAACCCATTATGGCCGGGATGGGTAGTCGAAGCACAAACATCACCCGGATAAGGGCCATCCTGGGTAAAGGTTTTAAAGCCTGTTTTGTGTAAAAACTGAATCAATTTTTCGAAATATTCCAGCCCCCATTCACTCCCGGCACATGGAGCATTTCCAAATCTGGCAAATCCTCCGCGTTTACCTGTTTGTGGATTTATAACATCATCCTTTTCACTTACCCTTCTTGACGAGAATAAGGAATATCCTCCCAGTTTAATTCCTAAACTATCAGCATAAACAACATAATCTCTAAATTTTGCCAGGCTATCAGTCTTGTTGTCCTCCATATTTAAACGGCTTCCAAAAGAAAAATTAAGCATTTCAAACCCAAGCTCATTACATTGGTGCAATGCATTTTTTACTTCTTCAGGTTTTGAACTGGTAAGGTGAAACATCATTGGGTTTTCTGTAATCCAGGGAGCTATTGTTCGTTTCATTTTGCGAATGTGTAAACTTCTTCTTTCTTCTTCTCTGGAATCGATGGGTAAAATAAACCCCCTGATTGATTCTATTTGTTCTTTAGGTTTAACAACCACATGGTATTCATGCTCAGGATATATTTGCACAGTATTAAGAATATCCTGTTTCCATGAAATTTCCGTAATATAATCCGGGTCGGTTCCCCAATGAACGGACGAACTGCTTGCTATTTCACCATTCTGATTACCAAATGCATAATCGGTTTCAAGGTAGATATTGGGTTTCTTCCGAAATTCCGGATGCCCATTATAGCCTCCGGATGGCATATAGTCAGCTAGTTTTAAGTATTCGGAAACAATATTATTGACTTCAATTTCTGCAGAAGAATTGTTTTGAATAGTTACCCATTTTGAAAGGACAGGAACACCATCATACAATTCATAGTTTACCGAAATTGTAATGCTTTTTAAAATATTTAACTGCCTTTTAAGTTCCTCAACTTTTTCTTTTTTAAGGGTACTGTAAACAGCAAACTCTTGTACTTTTAACCTTACTATTTTACCAACTACATTATGGTCTTTACCATCAGCATATTTACCAAGTTTTCCAACTCTTGCGGCAATAGGAGGTGAGCTGTTTTTCAGGCTTGCAGTATGAACTGTTTTCCATTTCTTTCCAACCGGGGCAGCTTCGCAATACACTTCATTGCCTTCAATCCTAAATCGTAATTTCCAGGGTTTGTCGAATGTAACATCCTGTTTAAATCCTGCTCTGGTATTTTCATTTTTGCCATCATAAACCAAAAACTTAAAAGGAGTTGTATTTGCTCCCTCTTCGGTTCCTGTCCTCATATTGAACTTAATGATTTGATCGTTCCAAACCAGGGCTATGCCGACACCCCACGAACTACTTTCGTCAGTACCGGGATCAATAATGGCTTCAACAATACCAACATCTTTAGGCAACTTGTATTCGGCATAAACAACACTGTTTTTTGGTGTATAAATTTCGCCGGGTTTCCCCTCATTAATAAAAGAACTTCGTGGGTGGCTATTGCTTACTTTTATATTTCTGTCTCTGTTCAATACGGTATAATCATCATAAACCAATCGTTCGCGCCCTGTTTCGCTATTTGATGATAGTTTTAGTAAAGCACCAACAGGAATGTTATTCATGGCATAATCCATTTGTAAACGGATACCCTTGGGCGGCCAATTGGTATTTGATGCAGGTCTGATCTGTTTCCAATCGAATCTTTTTTCGGGCTTGCCAATGCTAAAATTTTTCAATGTAAATGCAAAAGGTGAAGCTTTTAAACTGTCAATCCAGTCGGTGTATAAAAAAGCCAGATTGGGTTGGCCGTTTAACCCACCAACCTCAACATTGAAATTATTAATTTGAACAGTAGCTTCTGGAGTAACCGCCCGAATCAGTTCCTCCTGATCGGATAATATTTTTAAACTTGTGGTTGCCGCGTTGGGCGAAATCCTGAAAGTGCGCGAAATAATTCCGTTTGAAAGGATAATATCTTTTCCATCCTCACTTCTGAACAGTCCCGATTTGGTTTCAACTTTATGAACTAACCAGTCATTCTTTATTCCATTGGTATAAACACCTTTAGCAATTGGTAAAGCATTGACCCTGTTTTTTACTTCTTGCCCAAAGCTCGTATAAAAACAGGTTAA
>JALVBA010000310.1 GCA_027010905.1 Marinilabiliaceae bacterium | reverse complement strand
CTAAAATAAGTGAAAATATTTACATTTCAATGGCTGTGTAAGTTTTTCTTACACAGCCAATTGATTTTTTTATTAACAATTTAGTTGCGGATATAAGGTTTTTTATAAATTTCGCTTCAAATTTACCCGTTAAACATGATACCGTTAATAACCATCTTTTTCACATCGTTCATTATTGCCTTCAGCGGAGCTATGATGCCGGGGCCTCTGCTCACCGTTACCATAAGTGAAAGTGCGAAACAGGGTGGTTGGGTTGGCCCAAAAATTATTGCCGGTCATGCTCTGCTTGAGATAACATTGATAATTGCTATTATACTAGGACTTGCACCTTTACTTCAAAACGAAACTTTTTTTATTGCAATTGCTATTATCGGCGGGGTAATAATGATATGGATGGCGTGGAGCATGTTCAGCTCTCTACCGGGACTTGAGATAAAAAATGATATGCATGCAAAAAAGCAAAATAACATCTATCTATCGGGTATACTGATGAGTCTGGCCAATCCCTACTGGATAATATGGTGGGCCACTATAGGTTTGGGATATATTCTCAGTTCGATGAAATTTGGAGTAGTAGGTATAGTTCTGTTTTTCATTGGTCATATCCTTGGCGATCTTGTTTGGTATTCGGTTATATCATTTGCAATAGGAAAAGGAAGGAGACTCTTTACAAACAGAATATACAGAATGCTGGTTGGCTCATGTGCCACATTTCTTGTTGTTTTTGCCGTGTGGCTGATTTATTCAGGAGGAAGTAAGTTATTGGCCGGATAACTTGTTTGGAGAACAAATCTCTACCCCGGTTATTGGTAAATAATTTTCCTTAAATTTGCATCTCAAAAAACACTACAGTTATGCGTAAAATAGTAAATCCTTTTGTAGAGGCTTATGGCGAAAACTACCACTGCTTTGGTTGCTCACCTACGAATAAGATAGGCCTGAATTTGAATTTCTTTGAGGAAGACGGAGTTACTATGGCCGAATGGGAACCAAGCAGAAATTTCGAGGGGTATCATAATGTACTTCATGGAGGGATACAGGCCACAATGCACGATGAGATAGCAAGCTGGGCTGTTTACACTCAGTGCGAAACAGCAGGCGTTACAAGTAACCTGAATGTTTCATATCACCACCCCCTCTATCTCTCATCAAATAAGAAAATCACACTTAAAGCAACTCTTAAAAAACAGGAGGAGAGAAAAGCCATTTTTGAAACTGAGTTAATCAACGAAAAGGGAGAAGTTTGCTCTTCGGCCATTGTTGAGTATTTTCTGTTTCCAAAACCCATTGCAGTAAGAAAGTATTTCTACCCCGGCAAAGAGGCGTTTTTTGAGTGAGATTAACCATTGAGCCATTTAACCCTGAAACCATTTAACAAATGCAAATAGAGATAGTAACCATAGGTAACGAACTTCTGATTGGTCAGGTAATTGACACCAACTCAGCCTGGATGGGCGAACAGCTTAACAAGGAGGGCTTTGCCATTAACCGCATTACATCAATTTCCGATAGTGACAAAGAGATAAAGAGTGCTGTTACAGAGGCTCAGCAGAGAGTTGATGTTGTTTTAATCACCGGAGGCCTTGGTCCCACAAAAGATGACATTACCAAAACCACCCTTGCCGAACTGTTCAACACAAAGCTTGTCTTCAACGAAGAGATGTTTGAGAATATTCAAAAGTTTCTGAGGGGTCGTGGCATGGAAAATATTAGTGAGCTTAACAGAGCGCAGGCAATGGTTCCGGAAGTATGCACACCAATCGTAAACAAGGTAGGCTCTGCCCCAATAATGTGGTTCGAGAATAACGGTAAAGTTATTATTTCGATGCCCGGAGTACCACTTGAGATGAAAACAGCCATGCAGGATGAGATAATCCCCAGGCTAAAGAGAAGGTTTAAAACAGGTGTAATCATTCACAAAACAGTCCTTGTTTTCGATTTCCCTGAATCGCACCTCTCCGATAGACTTAACGACTGGGAGGATAATCTGCCATCGGAAATTTCACTTGCATATCTGCCGGCTCCCGGAAGAGTCAGATTAAGACTTACTGCCAGAGGTGAGGATAAAGAGCATCTGCAAAAACTGATAGACAAAGAGGTTGAAAAACTAAACAGCAGGATTGGCGATAATATTTATGGATATTCGGATGAACCACCGGCTGCCATTCTTGGCCGTCTGCTAAAGGAGAAAGGTGCAACCGTTTCAACTGCCGAGAGCTGTACTGGCGGTACTATCGGGCATCTGATAACTGCTATTCCCGGAAGTTCTGAATACTTTACCGGAAGTGTTGTGGCCTACACCAATGAAGTTAAAACAAACATTTTAGGTATTGATGCCAAAGTGATTGAACAGAAAGGGGCTGTGAGTTCAGAGGTTGTGCAGCAGATGGCTGTGGGCGCACAAAAATTATTAAAAACTGACTATGCAATTGCCACTTCAGGAATTGCAGGGCCCGGTGGCGAGGTTAAAGAGAGAGTAATTTACAGTCGCTGCTCATCACGTACAGTGGGTGCAAAACCCATAATCATTGAAGGTAAGCCGGTTGGTACGGTTTGGATAGGTATAGCAACACCTGAAAAAGTATGGAGTATTAAATTCTCATTCGGTAAAATACGGGAACGAAATATTCAAAGAAGTGCTGAATACGGATTGGTGCTATTGATAAAATATTTACAGACAGGAAAATTTTACAAAAAAGAACAATAATTATTTAGATACTATTTGTTTTTTTGAATAAAAATAGCGTATTTTGCGCTCTGTTTGAAAAACGTATAAGAAAAAATTTATAGAGCGATGTCAAGAGTTTGTGAAATAACAGGTAAAAAGATTATGGTGGGAAATAACGTATCTCACTCAAAAAGAAGAACTAAACGTAAGTTTTACCCAAACCTTTTTACTAAGAAGTTTTATCTGCCTGAGGAGAATCGTTGGGTAAGTATTAAGGTTTCGGCTTCAGGTCTGAGACTAATTAACAAAGTGGGCGTAGTTGCTGCTTTGAAGAGTGCGAAAGAAAAAGGATTTATTAAAAACTATTAATAAAGGAGTACAATGGCTAAAAAAGGAAAAGGTAACCGTGTTCAGGTAATACTGGAGTGCACAGAGCACAAAACCAGCGGAATGCCCGGTACGTCCAGGTACATTACCGTTAAAAACAGGAAAAATACTCCTGACAGAATGGAATTGAAAAAGTATAACCCTATATTGAAACGATACACTGTGCATCGTGAAATAAAATAATTGAATCATGGCTAAGAAATCAGTTGCATCATTACAAAAAGGAGAAGGTAAAGGTCACACTAAAGTGATTAAAATGGTAAAATCCCCTAAATCCGGAGCTTACACATTCCGTGAGGAGATTGTAGCTAACGAGCAGACTAAAGAATTTTTCAACAGAAAATAATTCTCTACTTAACAATATTTTAAAAGCCTTCTGATATATAATCGGGAGGCTTTTTTTAATTTCTTTGTAAATGATATCTTTGAGGTATAAAACATATAGAATCTATGGGATTATTTGGTGGTTTTAACAAAAATAAGAAAGAGAATCTTGATAAGGGATTAGCAAAAACAAAAGAGAGTGTTTTCAAAAAGTTGACCCGTGCTGTTGCCGGCAAATCAAAAGTTGATGACGATGTACTTGATGAGCTGGAGGAGGTGCTTATAACCTCTGACGTAGGCGTAGACACAACTCTAAAGATCATCGAACGAATCGAAAAAAGGGTTGCTGAAGATAAATATATGAGTACTTCAGAACTTAACCACATACTGCGCGAAGAGATATCTTCACTTCTCTCTGAAAATGAAAGCAGCTCAGTTTATGATTTTGAACTACCACCCTCTGATGATCCATATGTAATTATGGTTGTTGGTGTTAATGGTGTTGGTAAAACCACTACTATAGGTAAACTGGCCAACAAATTTAAACAGGCTGATAAATCGGTTATTCTTGGTGCTGCCGACACATTCCGGGCGGCTGCCATCGATCAGCTTAGCATCTGGGCAGACAGAGTGCAGATACCAATGATAAAGCAGAAGATGGGCTCCGACCCCGCATCAGTGGCTTTCGACACTCTCACCTCAGCAAAAAAGCAAAATTCTGATGTTGTAATTATCGATACTGCCGGAAGACTGCACAACAAGGTGAACCTGATGAATGAGCTATCCAAAATCAAAAATGTGATGCATAAGGTTGTTCCTGATGCTCCACACGAGATACTTCTCGTCCTCGACGGCTCTACCGGACAGAATGCTTTTGAGCAGGCAAAACAGTTTTCGGCTGCTACTGAAGTTACCGCCCTTGCAATAACCAAACTCGACGGAACAGCTAAAGGTGGCGTTGTTATTGGTGTATCGGATCAATTTAATATTCCTGTAAAATATATTGGCATCGGCGAAGGTATCGATGACCTGCAACTATTTAACAAAGTAGAATTTGTAGGTTCGCTGTTTAAAGAATAGAAACGGATAATGCAGGAATGCACGGCCGTGCATTCCTGCATTATTAACCGTCATACCATCCCACTTCTTTGGAAAAACAGAATTTTACGATGAAAAAAAACATATCTCACAACCAAAAAGATTCCACCTCCATAGGAAAGCCAGAGAGGGGCATCTCAGTCTCAGTCATCACCATGGGCTGCTCCAAAAATCTTGTGGATAGCGAGTTTCTCATTAAGCAATTTGAGGCTAACGGCCTTTCGGTTGAGCACGACCCTTCAAATCCTTCCGGAGAGACTGTAATCATCAATACCTGTGGTTTTATTGGTGATGCCAAGGAGGAGTCGATAGAGACGATACTTGGCTTTACTGAAGCCAAAAAGAGTGGTAAGATAAAGAAGCTCTATGTAATGGGCTGCCTATCGGAACGCTATTTCAATCAGCTTGAAAATGAACTACCGGAGGTTGATAAATTCTACGGTAAGTTCGACTGGCAAAATATCATCTCTGAAATTGGTGTTTCCTACCGCAGAAACCTGATGCTTGAACGCTCAATAACCACACCTGACCATTACGCCTACCTTAAAATATCTGAAGGATGTAGCCGAAAATGCTCCTACTGCGCCATACCAATCATTACTGGTAAGTACAAAAGCAGACCTTTAAATAACCTACTGTATGAGGCTGAAAAACTGGCTGATAAAGGAGTAAAGGAGCTACAGGTTATTGCACAGGATCTCTCATACTATGGCTTCGATATCAACAAAAAACTACAATTGCCACAGCTTGTTGACAAGCTATCAGAGATTAACGGTATTGAATGGATTAGGCTTCACTACTTCTACCCTGCCGGCTTCCCAATAGACATACTTAAGGTGATGAACGATAACCCGAAAGTATGTAACTATGCTGATATTGCCCTGCAACACATCAGTGACAATATGCTCAAACTAATGCGACGTGGAGTTAACAGATCTCAAACCTACAAACTAATTGACCAGATGCGTAACGTTGTGCCTGATATTCATCTCCGTACAACCTTTATAACAGGTCATCCGGGCGAGACAGAAAAGGATTTCTGGGAGCTGATGCAGTTTGTTGAAGATGCACGTTTCGAACGTCTCGGCGTATTCCCTTACTCTCATGAAGATGACACCTATGCATGGAAAACCTACAAGGATGAGATACCTGACGAAGTTAAACAGGAGAGAGCCGATCAGATAATGGAAGCACAAAAATTAATTGCTTATCAGTTAAATCAAAGCAAGATAGGCAAAACACTTAAAGTGATAATTGATAAGCTGGAAGGGGACTATTTTATCGGTCGTACCGAATATGATTCTCCTGAAGTTGATCAGGAGGTTCTTATCCCTGTTGATGCAAATTTACAGATTGGTAAATTTTACTATGTAAATATTACAGGTGCTGAAGATTATGATCTGTTTGGAGAGGTAAAATGATATTAACCTGAGTTCGATATAAGCAACTTGTTAGAACATAGCAAGTTGTCCATGTGTATTAACGGTTTCGTATTTAATTCTAGGTTTTTTAGGTAAAAAAGAATATGCCAATAATCCAGAAATCATA
>JALVBA010000309.1 GCA_027010905.1 Marinilabiliaceae bacterium | reverse complement strand
GATACACTCATTTTACAATAAAATAGCTTGCCCGGTGTTAATTTAAGTTAATCAACTCTTAAATCATCTTTTCCATAGAATCTATCTTTTATATCTGATTACATACCTAAATGACAAGCTTAGATTCTCTTTAAACTGCATCTTGTCAGACTCATTCGAGAAATATCTCATGTGAGCCACAAGCCTTGCTGACAGCCACACATTAATTTTCATATTAAGAATTGTCTCCCATTCGAAGTGAACCTGCTTCTCTTCATTATTTCTTGCAAAATATTCATAAAAGGCACTTAATCTTGAGCCTAACTGAAATTCTTCGTTAATCCTCCAGCTAAAGGAGTTTACAATTGACCCTCCGTTTAGAGCTTCAACCTTTTTACCTTGAGGGATTTTATATCTGGTCTGGTCAACCTTTGACGTGTCAAGTACCATTGTAAGCTTTGATGTCAGTGGTGAGATCAACAGAGTGAATTTATGTTTTGAAGCTTTAAAATCCATACCCACAGCAAATGTCCAGTATGCAGGCGACATAAATGCAGATATGGGAGTCTCCTTCTCCATGTCATTTTTTGAATATCCGTTAAAAAATTGAGTCTTAAAATTTGTGTATCCACTATAATACCACTTCTTTGAAGCATTAAAACCAAACTTCGAGTTGAGTTCTATTGCATCATCATTTATTCGCCCTTTAGTCTCCTCCTGACCCACAAATCCAATTTTATGTATAACATAATTCTCCCATGTATACATATCCATCTTATAAATTGCTTTTACCCGCATATCACTCAATATTGACAGTGAGCTCTCTCCCCCCTTGGCCCAGTTCGATAGATAGACATGTGACACCTGAATATTCTCAATCCCCTCATAAATCCATGGAGTCTTAATCTTTTGAAGCTTTTGTATTTTACGCTTTGTGTCATACTTATTTCTTGACATCAACATCTTTCTTAAATCATCTTCCGATTTTCTGGATGTCAGATATCCACGCTCAACAAAGTTATGCGGTTCAGGTATATCCTTCCAGTTGTACTTTACATGATTGACACTGGTAAAAAGGGCTTTATCTATCACCTCCTGCAATGGATAGTTTTGGCTAAATATCGCTAAAAGAGTATCATCCTCTATTCTTGCATTCATCAATGCCTCATAGCTTTTCAGCTTGTTCCAGCCGTATACTTTAGGTTTGTATTCGATAGGTTTGTAATGGGGTATTTTATACATCAAATACAACTGTTGGGGCATGAAGGCATAATTTGAGTTTCTCCAAAATATTGATAGCGTGTAGGGGTTAAACTTCCGCACATTATTAATATAGACAATGTTGTCATATGCTTTTAACCTTGCCTTCAGAAGTGACGGAACAGTATTTTCAATATTAAACGCAATCTGCTTATCAGAAATGCTTATTTGCGACAAAGCCGCCTGAAAACTAATAATAGACAGCAGTAGACTCACAAACAATATATTTCTTAACTGTTGTATTCTCATCTATTTATAATAAAAAACTAACTCCTCTAACTATAATTAACCAAGCACAAATATAATCTATTATAGTTACAATTCTTAAATTAAAAAAGCTGCACAGAAAATATTTTTCTGCACAGCTTCTTACCTATGAAAAAACCTGAACCTATTAATTCAAGCAAACTATTTCTGTTTCGACGTGTTAGTTCATTATGAGCTCTGCACCACCACCCTTGCACCAACGGGGTTATAAAATCTTACAGTCCAAACTCCTCTTTAATATTTTTCACATAGTCGAGCTTCTCCCATGTAAACAACTCAACATTAAACTCTCTTTGTCCAAGGTATGGAGAGTCGAAAGATTTAGTTATAACTACAGGCTTTCTTCCCATGTGTCCGTAGGCAGCAGTCTCCTCATAAATAGGGTTACGTAATTTCAGTCTCTCCTCGATGGCAGCAGGGCGAAGGTCAAAAATCTTTTTAATCTTCTCCGCAATCTCTCCATCACTCAAATCCACCTTAGCAGTTCCGTAGCTATTTACAAAAACACCAACCGGCTCGGCAACGCCAATGGCATAAGCCAACTGTACCAACACCTCATCGGCCAATCCGGCAGCTACCATATTTTTGGCAATGTGACGTGAAGCATAGGCAGCTGAACGGTCAACCTTCGATGGGTCTTTACCACTGAATGCACCACCACCATGTGCCCCTTTACCTCCGTAAGTGTCAACAATAATTTTTCTGCCTGTAAGTCCTGTATCTCCGTGAGGTCCTCCAATAACAAACTTACCTGTAGGGTTTACATGAAGAATAAAGTTGTCGTCAAACAGAGCCTGTACACGTTCAGGAAGAGTGGCAATGGTTTGTGGAATTAATATTGTTCGTACATCCTCCTTTATCTTAGCGAGCATCGGCTCATCATCATCAAAATCGTCGTGCTGAGTAGATACTACAATAGTATGAACTCTCTTGGGCTGATTATCCTCACCATACTCAATAGTAACCTGACTCTTGGAATCGGGACGCAGGTAGGTCATCTCTTTACCTTCACGACGAATAGCAGCCATTTCGATAAGCAGCTTGTGCGACAACTCCAGCGCAACAGGCATAAATTCGTCTGTCTCTTTGCAGGCATAGCCAAACATCATTCCCTGGTCGCCTGCACCCTGCTCCATCTTCTCGGCTCTCTCAACACCCTGATTGATGTCTGACGACTGCTCATGAATTGCTGAAAGCACTCCGCACGAATCACCATCGAAACGGTATTCACTTTTTGTGTATCCTATTTTATTGATGACACGTCGTGCCACCTCCTGAACATCCACGTAGGTGTTTGAATGAACCTCACCGGCAAGCACTACCTGCCCTGTTGTAACTAATGTTTCGCACGCAACCTTTGAAGATACGTCAAATGCTAAAAAACTGTCAAGCAGTGCGTCTGAAATCTGATCCGCAACCTTATCAGGATGCCCCTCTGACACGGATTCTGAAGTAAATAGATATCCCATAATTAAATAATTTAAGTGTTGAGTAAATCAACATCTGATTTTTTTAATAACTTTGTCGTAATTATATGCGAAGGGGGATATTGCTAAGATACATTTTAGCATTTTTTTTAGTGGTTGCAAGCAGCCAAAACCTTCCACTTCTCATTTAATACCTCACAAAGAAAAAGAAATTTTCAATTATTCGGAAACTATTCCCATTATTTATCGTTTTTTCTGAGAATTAATTTGCCAAATTTTAATTTTGATATATCTTTGCAGCCGCATTTGAAATTAAAGATGGTTTCATTTGTTTGTATTGGTCCGTTCGTCTAGGGGTTAGGACGCCAGGTTTTCATCCTGGTAACAGGGGTTCGATTCCCCTACGGACTACAAATATTATTAAAGTAACACTTTATACAAAGAAAAGATGGCAAATCATCAGTCGGCAAAGAAGAGAATCAGACAGAGTGAAAAAAGAAGAGTTCACAATAAATATTACGCTAAGTCAGCTCGTAGTGCAATCAAACAACTCCGCGACACCTCAGAGAAAGAGGCAGCTCAGGAGTTATTGCCTAAGGTAGCTTCACTGATTGACAAATTGGCGAAAAGAAATATTATACACAAAAACAAAGCAGCTAATTTAAAATCTAAATTAACTCGCAAAGTAAATAAGCTTTAATAAGCTATACTGTTTGTTGGTCCGTTCGTCTAGGGGTTAGGACGCCAGGTTTTCATCCTGGTAACAGGGGTTCGATTCCCCTACGGACTACCTGAGAGCTCTTCCGAAAAGGAGGGGTTTTTTTATACCTCTATTTAATCCCATGAAAGGTTGACTTTCTCCTTTGCCCTTTTTACCTTTCACTTAAAAAGAGAATGTCTGAATACAATCATCTTAGCATTAAAGAGTGGGCATTGGAAGACCGGCCCCGTGAAAAACTTATTTCCAAAGGTATATCCTCCCTCTCGGATGCCGAACTACTCGCAATACTTATTGGGTCGGGAAGCTCTAAAGAGAGTGCTGTTGATCTCTCAAAAAAGATACTGAAGGATTGTAACAACAATCTGAATGAGTTGGGCAAGAAGAGTATTGCTGACCTGAAAAAGAGATATCATGGCGTGGGAGATGCCAAAGCAATTTCGATAGTTGCTGCACTGGAGCTGGGCAGAAGAAGGAAGATTGATGGTTTCTACGAAAAGCCAAAAATAAGAACCAGCAGTGATGTATTCGACCTTATGCAACCTATCCTTGGAGACATACCTCACGAGGAGTTTTGGATTCTGCTGCTTAACCGGTCAAACACTGTTATCACCAAATTCAAAATCAGTCAGGGCGGAATATCTGGTACAATAATTGATGTAAGGCTGATACTAAAGCCGGCAATTGACAATCTTGCCTCGTCAATTATTCTCTGTCACAATCACCCCTCGGGCAATACTCTACCAAGCAATGCTGATGAAAATATCACAAAAAAGATATCCGATTCTGCCGATATTATGGATATAAAAGTGATTGACCACATAATTGTCATAGATAAATCCTATTTTAGCTTTGCCGATGAAGGAAAGATGTAGAGACTAACTTTTTTAAACTTATACATTGAAAGTAAAACTTTTAAAACGCGAAGATATAGATGTTAGGAAGTGGGATGAGTGTGTACTTAACTCACCTAACAGCATGCACTATGCCATGATCTGGCATCTTGATGCTGTATCGCCCGGCTGGCAGGGTGTTGTTTACGGTGACTATATGGCTGTAATGCCTTTGCCATTTGAACGCAAAGCCAGAATACCCGTCATATTGCAGCCATTTCTTTGTCAGCAACTCGGTATTTTCTCATCTGAGAAATTGAATATTGAGACACTTCAGAGTTTTTATCTGATGCTAAAGAGAAATCATCCCGTATTGTACAATATCAACTTTTTCAACAAACCACTATTACCTTCGGGGTTAAAACTCAAAAGGCTTCCAAACACTGAGTTATACCTGAATAGAAGTTATGATGAGCTAAAAGGTGCATTTTCAAAAAATACCCGGCGAAACATCTTAAAAGCAACAAAAGAGGTTTCAATATCAGAAGAGATACTCCCTGATGATAGTATGTTTAATTTCATTTTTGAGAATCTAAGATTTAGCTACTCTCCCTCTGAGCAGAGAATATTCAGGGATATTGTTCTGAAATCTTTCAAAAGAAAAGAGGGTATACTACTCGCATGTAGGAATAACAACGGGGAGCTACTCTCTATTGGATTTTTCGTAATTCATAAAAACAGAATTACATTTCTTGGCTCATCCTCTTCCAAAGAGGGATATGTTAAGCAGGCAGCTTTTCTGATCTTCGATAAGATAATTGAGAAGTATTCAGGCAGAGATTCTATTTTGGATTTTGAAGGATCAAAAAACGAAGGGGTAGCCAGATTCTACAAGGGATTTGGAGGTAAACCAACGGAGTATGGGCAAGTGAGTAATAGAAGTTTTGAAGTGTATAAAAAGGGAGTGGAAAAAGCACGTAGATTAATAAAGCTCTTTAATAATTAACTCTTCTCACCCAACCCTTGTCCGTACACTCTTCGGCCAATTGCTGAATAGTTCTCTTCTTTTCAGGATGAATATATTCGGCCCATTTTTCTGTTAGAGGGAGTAGTGTGAACAATCTTTTGTGTAACCGTGGGTGAGGAATTGTCAGTTTCGTTGATTTTACAATCAGATCATCGAAAAACAAAATATCAATATCTATCGGCCTTGATGTATATCCCTCACTGCTCTTTTTCATCCTGCCAAACTCCTGTTCTACACCTTGAGTTATTGAAATAACCTCGTCAGCCGAAAGTGAGCAATCTATCTCAACCACCTGATTAATGAAATTATAGTCACTCTCAAATCCCCAAGGTTCACTCTCGTAATATCCTGAACATTCGACAATAGAACCTAATTCACTCTCTAATCTGGAAATAACAGCACGAAAAGTTTTTGTAATATTACCCTGATTTCCGCCTAATAGTATAATTAATCGTCCCACTTTAAGAAATATGTTTTATATTTAAAGTTGAAATAAAAGTATAATTTTCAAAAGTATTAACCTAAAAC
>JALVBA010000308.1 GCA_027010905.1 Marinilabiliaceae bacterium | reverse complement strand
GATTAAAAGTTATTCATTCATTAAAAAAAGATGGTATCCAATCAAGTATTCATTATCCGTCAGCTCATCAATTCAGTGCATATAAGCATATTTCATTAAATCCAACTCCCATCGCCGATACTATATCGGAGCGTGAGCTTACCCTCCCTTTGTATCCCGACTTAACAACAGAGATGACAGAGCTGGTTGTCAGCACTCTTAAACAATCAATTAAAACATCAAAAAGATAATGGAGCAACTAATAATTAAATCGGATGCGACTTTGCTTACAGGAATCAAAAAGATGGATGAGATTAAACGTAAGCTATTGATTGTTTATCACGACAACATTTTCTTTTCGTTATTAACCATAGGAGATATTCAGCGGGCTATATTAAAAAATGTTGATATTGCAACAACATCAATATATGACCAGCTGAAGCAAAAGCATATTGATGTCTGTTATGTTGGTGAACCGGAAGAAAGTATTCGTCAAAAGATGCTTCTTCTCAGGTGTGAATTTATGCCAATCCTTAACATTAACAACGAATTGGAAAGAGTTGTTTTTTGGGAGGACTACTTTGATTCAGAACAAATCGAGAGTACAACTTTTACCTCTTTAGCAGAGATTCCTGTTATAATTATGGCAGGAGGAAAAGGAGAACGACTACAGCCAATAACTAATATACTTCCTAAACCGTTAATACCAATGGGTAAAAAACCTATTGTACAGATAATAATGGAAAATTTCAGAAAGTATGGCGCAACCAGAATTATCATGTCGGTAAATTACAAATCTGAAATGATAAAGTTCTATTTCGACTCTCTTAAAGAGAGGGATTACATAATTGAATATGTTCATGAAGAGAAACCTTTGGGTACTGCCGGAAGTCTCTCTTTGATAAAAGACAAAGTGAAAAGTACTTTTTTCATCTCCAATTGTGATATAATTATCAATCACAACTATCCTGAAATGCTTGAATATCATCGAACACAAGGTAATGCAATCACTGCTATTGCAGCTATGAAGTTTTATTCAATACCCTACGGAACCTTTGAAGTTGGAGAAAACGGACGCCTAATTTCAATCCTTGAAAAACCGGAACACAGCTACATGATAAACACCGGAATGTACATTATGGAGCCTTTTGTTTTAGATTATATCAATGAGAATGAACATATTCACATTACTGATTTGATTGAAAAAGTTAATGCTGAAATAGGAAAGGTGGGTGTATATCCGATTAACTCAAGTTCATGGATTGACATTGGGAACTGGAAAGAGTATAATAAAGTGTCCAATATTTTTTAATTGAAATGAATAAAAGAATCTGTTTTATTAACTCTTCTAAAGAGTGGGGAGGGGGAGAAAGCTGGCAGTATGAAACAATGTTAGATTTCAAAGAGAAAGAGGATATTATTTCGTTCTGTTCTCCTAAGGGAGCTCTATACGAAAAAGTATCAGCCTCAGGCATTAACACAGTCAGTATTAGTGTTGGAAACTTCTCCTACTTAAATCCTATTAAAATCTTATGGGCATATCGCTTGTTCAAAAAAACAGCACCTGATGTAATTCTATTTAACACATCAAATGACTTTAAGATGTTTACTATGCCGGCAAAGTGGGCAGGTGTGAAGCACCGATTATACCGCCGTGATAATGGAACTCCATTAAAAACACATTTTATTAATCAGTTTTTATTTAATAATGGCGTTACTAGTTTTTTACCTTGCTCAACCTTTATTAAAGAAGCTGCGTTAAAGAAGAAACAGGACTTAATACAAGCTGATATTATTGAGGTAATATATAACAGCGTTAATCTGAAGAAATGGGATTCATTACCATCTTCCAACTTAGAATTAAATAAAAGACCTGAGGAGGTGATTTTCGGATGTATAGGTCGGCTATCTCATGAGAAAGGATTGCTTTTCCTGCCGGAGATTGCTAAGTCTCTTTCGCAGAACACTCCTAACTTTAAGATATTAGTTGCTGGTAAAGGTCCATTAAAGTTGAAACTGGAAACGAAAATTGCCAAATACGGTGTTGAGAGTTATATTGAATTACTAGGATTTGTTGAAAGCAATAAAGCTTTTATTGAATCTATTGATTGTCTGTTGCTTCCTTCGTACTGGGAAGGACTTCCTACTGTGGCAATTGAGGCTATGGCATCAAAAAAGCCGGTTGTTGCATTTGATGTTGCCGGCAATCCGGAAGTGATAATAAAAAATGAAACAGGATTTCTGGCTACGCCCTTTGATACAAAAGAGATGGCCGAGCAGATGTTTAAACTAATATCTGATCCTAAACTGAGAAAAACGATAGGTGAAGCAGGTCGGACTCTTGCCGAAAAACTATTTTCAAAAGAGGTTACAAACATTCAACTTAGCAAGTCATTTCATTTGACTGATTAACAGATAGTAAAAGATATGAAAATAAGTGGTTTTTCAATGGTTAAGAATGCGGGCAAACTATACTACCCACTTAGGGAGTCGATTCTCTCCATTTTGCCTCTAGTAGACGAGTATATTATTGCTGTTGGTGATAATGACGACGACGACAATACTTTAGAAATTATTGATAGTATTGGTAGCGATAAGATAAAAATAGTACGTACAGTATGGGATAAACAAAAATACCCATACGGCTCCATCTTAGCACAACAATCCGATGAGGCTAAAAAGCATTGTACGGGAGACTGGCTTTTTTACCTTCAGGCCGATGAAGTTGTTCATGAAAAAGACCATGATTTAATTCGTAAGAGATGTGAAGAGCTGCTTAATGATAACGAGGTTGAAGGGCTTCTTTTTCGTTATATTCACTTCTGGGGAGATTATAACCATGCTTTTACTAATAATCATGCATGGTATCGTAACGAGATTCGTATTGTACGTAACAATCCGCAAATTCATTCATGGAGGGACGCACAATCATTCAGAGTAATTCCTGAATTCTCGAAAGAGAGATATCTAAGTAAGGATGGGACACGCAAACTAAAAGTTGCAAGGGTAGATACAAATATATATCATTATGGTTGGGTTAGGCCACCAAAACTTATGAGTAAAAAACAGACCTATTTTACAGATTGCTATAATGATAAAAGTACTCCTACAGAAGATCTTAAAGTAATATCCGAAATTGATTTTGGAGCCATTGGCAAAGTGCCAAAATTCTCAGAATCACATCCTGCAATCATGTCCTCTTTAATAAAATCTTTCAATTGGGGTAATCAATTAAATTACACTCCTAAAAGAATTAAAGGGTCAAAGACGCAAACGCATGAAAAAATAAAATATCGACTCTTAACATTTATTGAAGGACTATTTTTCAAGGATGGCATTTTCACATTTAAGAACTATAATCTTCTGAAAAGATAAAAACCCTTTTGCTAATAGAGTTACAACACTACTCTTAATCCACAGTTATTTATGGCTACCAAAATTCTGATTATCCGTTTTAGCTCAATAGGCGACATCGTGCTTACCACTCCGGTTATTCGTAACCTAAAACTTCAGGGCAAGAGTGTTGAGCTACACTATCTCACTAAAGTACAGTATGCCGGAATGTTGGAAAACAATCCTTATGTTGATAGAGTTCACACTTTAGGAAAATCGTTTGATGAGTTAATACCTGAACTGCAAGCCGAACAATTCGATTACATCATTGACCTTCATAAAAACCTAAGAACACTGAGGGTTAAACGAAAACTAAAGGTTAAATCTTTTTCATTTAACAAGGTTAACGTGGAGAAGTTTCTTGTGGTAAATTTCAAAATAAACAGACTGCCCAATATTCATATTGTCGATAGATACATGGAGACAATCAAACCGTTTGTTGAGAGAAATGACATGGCTGGCCTCGATTTCTTTATTCCTAAAAAGGATGAAGTAGACATAAAGAGCTTACCCGACATCCTCCATTCGGGATATATTGCATTTGCCATTGGAGCTCAACACTCCACCAAAAGATTGCCGGATGATAAAATTATCTCTATCTGTAAAAAGGCAGAACGGCCAATCGTTTTATTGGGGGACAACAACGATAATATTGTTGCAAGAAAGGTAGAGGCAGCAGTTGGTAACAACATATACAACGCTTGTGGAAAATACAATTTAAATCAATCAGCATCTTTTGTAAATCAGGCAGAGCTTGTAATCACACACGATACCGGATTGATGCATATTGCAGCAGCCTTGAAAAAGAGAATCATCTCGGTTTGGGGTAATACCATTCCTGAATTCGGAATGTACCCATACCTGCCCGATGAAGGTTCTGAAATTGTTGAAGTGAAAAATCTAAAGTGTCGCCCCTGCTCAAAAATTGGATTTAACCATTGTCCTAAAAAACATTTCAGATGTATGAATGATATTGATGAGGAGACAATAGTTAAACTATTCCACTGATAAGAATAGTCACTTTGTTATCCTGACACTCTACAACCCCACCATCACATTTGATCTCCTCTTCGCTACCGGTTTTGCCAATAATTCTGATTACCCCTTTGCTTAATGATGCAATTATTGGTGCGTGATGTCTGAGAATGGTAAATGCCCCGTTCTCTCCGGGAATATCTATTAATCCCACAGTCCCATCATAGATAATTCTATCGGGAGTAACTATTTCGAGATAAAGGTCATCGTGTTTCATTGATTAATGAATTAATGCTAACAATTAACTTTTAGCTTGTTTAAGTAGTTTCTCTCCCTTTTCGATAGCCTGCTCAATAGTACCTACAAGGTTAAACGCAGCCTCAGGATATTTATCCACCTCACCGCCCATAATCATCTTAAACCCTTTTATGGTATCTTCAATACTTACAAATTCACCTGTAAGTCCGGTAAACTGCTCAGCAACAAAAAATGGTTGAGACAAAAATCGTTGAACCCTTCGGGCACGGTGAACAACAAGTTTATCGTCTTCCGAAAGCTCCTCCATCCCCAGTATAGCAATTATATCCTGAAGCTCCTTATATCGTTGCAAAATTTGAATAACCTCCTGTGTAGTTTTGTAATGATCCTCCCCAACAATATCGGGTGTTAAGATTCGCGATGTTGAATCAAGTGGGTCAACAGCAGGATAGATACCCAGCGAGGCAATCTTACGACTTAACACTGTTGTTGCGTCAAGGTGAGCAAATGTTGTAGCAGGCGCAGGATCAGTAAGGTCATCAGCTGGCACATATACAGCCTGCACAGATGTTATGGAACCATGCTTGGTAGAGGTAATACGCTCCTGCAAGTCACCCATCTCCGAAGCGAGTGTAGGCTGATATCCTACCGCTGAAGGCATACGACCCAAAAGGGCAGACACCTCAGATCCGGCTTGAGTAAAACGAAAAATATTATCAATAAACAGCAGTATATCTCTTCCGGCTTCTTTGCCGTCTCCATCTCTGAGACTCTCGGCAACAGTTAATCCTGAAAGCGCAACACGAGCGCGGGCTCCTGGAGGTTCGTTCATCTGCCCAAACACCATCGTAACCTGAGATTTTTCAGCCAATGCTTTTTTATCCACTTTACTTAAATCCCAGCTCCCCTCTTCCATCGATTTCTTGAAATCTTCGCCATAATCAACAATCCCTGACTCTATCATCTCACGCAGGAGATCGTTACCTTCACGAGTTCGTTCTCCAACCCCTGCAAATACCGAAAGCCCATCGTGTCCTTTTGCAATATTGTTGATTAGCTCCTGAATCAAAACTGTTTTACCAACACCGGCTCCTCCAAAAAGACCAATCTTTCCACCTTTTGCATAGGGCTCAATAAGATCAATAACCTTAATTCCGGTATAAAGTATTTCTGATTCGGTGGATAGCTGATCAAAATCGGGAGCATCACGATGAATAGGAAGCCCCCCTTCACGAGTAACGTTCTCCATCCCGTCGATACAGTCACCAATAACATTGAGCAATCTACCTTTTACAAGATCTCCCTTAGGCATTGTTATTGGAGAGCCAGTATGTCTCACATCCATGCCGCGAGTCAATCCGTCAGTAGAGTCCATCGAGATACATCTGATAGTACTTTCCCCTATATGTTGCTGACACTCTACAATGAGGGTATCTCCATTTTCACGGGTAATTTCCAATGCATCCAGAATCTTCGGTAACTCCTGATCCTCAATAAGATCAAAGCTTGCGTCAATAACTGGACCAACAATCTGTATAATTTTTCCTGTAATATTTTCCATAGTGTAAAACAAAATATGCCAAAAGATACAAAAAAATATTTACCTATCTGGCTCTGTCAATTAAATTAATAGCAAAATTCTTTAAGTCCTCTTTTAAACCCCTCTCTACATTAATTGTTTCAAGAGCACCTATAGCCTTATTAAAATATTCATTCATTAAGCTCTGCGAAAGCTCTCTGATACTAAGCTTATCGTAGATTACTCTCACAGCTTCAATCTTTTCAGAGTTATTTAACTCTGTGGTATTGAGCCATATTTCCAACTCCTCCAGCAATGAACCTTCAGCTTTTTGCAGAGCCTTAAGAAGAAGGAATGTTTTTTTATTATTTACAATATCTCCACCAATTCTCTTGCCGAAAGTGGCCACATCTCCATAAACATCCAGATAGTCGTCCTGAAGCTGAAAAGCTATTCCAATATTTTCACCAAACTCGTAAAGCAGGTTTGTCGCCTCTGACGATGCTCCTCCTATAATTGCACCTATCTTAAGGCTACCGGCAATCAACACTGATGTTTTCAACCGTATCATCTCCAGATATTCATCCACAGTAACATCATTGCGGTGCTCAAAATCCATGTCATACTGCTGCCCTTCACAAACGCCCAATGCAAGCTTATTAAACTCCCCCATCACTTCTGGCAGACTCTCTTTGGGGCACATCGACATGTACTGGTACGCTTTAATCATCATTGCATCCCCCGAAAGAATAGCGGTATTAGCATCCCACTTCGCATGAACCGTTGGCTGATTCCGACGGATATCAGCCGAGTCCATCACATCGTCATGCAACAGAGTAAAGTTATGAAAAACTTCGAGACCTAAAGCCGGGTATATAATCTCGTGTGAAAGATCTTTTGTGTTGAAAAGCTGATACGCCAACAGACACAACGCCGGACGAACACGCTTTCCCCCAATAGCCAAAACGTAGTGTATAGGCTCATACAGTCCGTCAGGCTCATCCCCTACACGAAGGTTATCTATCTCCTCTCCTACCACTCTCTGAAGCTCTTTTAGCGAATACATCTTCACATTTAATTTTAATTATTTTCAGAATCTGTTTTTTCTATTCTTAAATCATCCAACTCAATATCCTCATCTTCATCATATATTTGTAACAACGGCTCTTTAAATGATGCGTTTGTAATATACTTCTCAAGAGTAAGTAACAGAGAAGGTAACAAAATAAGGTTTGAAAAGAGTGCAAACAGTAGTGTTATTGCTATCAAAATCCCCAAAGCTACAGTGCCACCAAAATCAGATACACTAAACACTCCAAACCCAAAAAATAGAATTATCGAGGTGTAAATCATACTCACCCCTGTCTCTTTAAGAGCTAATACAACAGCAGCTCTAATACTCCAATTTGTCTCCTCAAGTTCTAAGCGGTATTTAGCAAGAAAATGAATAGTATCATCAACTGATATTCCGAAAGCAATACTAAAAACAAGAATTGTTGACGGTTTAATTGAAATACCAAAATATCCCATCAGGGCAGCAGTCATTATTAAGGGTATCAGGTTTGGTATTAGCGAAACGATAACCATCCGCTTAGACGAGAACATCCATGCCATGAAAGAGGCAATAAGCAAAATGGCAAGCAACAAACTTGTGAAAAGGTTTCGTATAAGATAGTTTGTCCCTTTAAAAAACACAACACTGGAGCCTGTAACCGAAGTGATATATCTCTTTGGTGAAAACACCGAATCTATTGAAGCTCTTATTTTTTGATCTAACTCTTCCATTTGAGTTGACCCAATATCTTCAACCCTGTAACTAATTCGTGTTTTCTGCTTTGTTGAGTCAACAAATGAGGATACAATATCAGATTGGTCTCCTTTCATCTTTCCTACATACGAAAGAATGAAATTACGCTCCTGATTTCCTGGCACCCCGTAATACTTCTCTTTGCCATTATAAAAGGCTTGTCTGGCAAATTTCACCACCTCAACCAATGATAATGGAGCTGATATTTCGTCATAATCAGCCAGTTCTTTCTGCAATTTATCCATCTTTCGCAATGTTGAGGAGTGGATAGCTCCATTTGGCTTCTTTGTATCAATAACAATCTCCAATGGCATCATACCGTTGAAGTTATCTTCAAAAAACTTCAAATCAATATAAAGAGGATTATGGTGAGGTATATCATCCAACATGTAACCTGTAGTCTTTATTTTAGTTATGCCAACTATTCCCAGAAGCAATGTAACTCCTGTGATTGAATAGACTACGGTGCGGTGATTTAATGAAATCTTTACCAGCCTGTCAACAATTCCCACCATGATTTTATTATCAAGATGTTTAATATGTTTCTCCTTTGGGCCGTCGAGGAAACTGAATATGATAGGGATGAGAAGTATCGACAAGAAGAAAACAACAATAATATTTATGGAGGCAACAATACCAAACTCCACAAGAATCTTACTACTGGTAAAAACAAATGTGGCAAATCCCGATGCTGTAGTGAGGTTTGTCAAGAATGTGGCATTCCCAATTTTTCTGATCATACGTTGCAACGACTTTATCTTGTTATTGTGTATCCTGTATTCCTGATGATACTTATTGAGTAGAAATACAACATTTGGAATACCAATAACAATTATTAGTGGCGGAATCATTCCTGTTAATATCGTTATCTTATAACCAAATAGCGACTGTACCCCAAGAGCCCAAATCACAGCGACTCCAACAACCAGCATTGAGGAGAACATCACCTTAAATGAACTGAAGAATAGCAAAATAATCAGAGCAGTGACCCCCAGAGCCAAAAATATAAACATATTCAGCTCACCCTTTATCATCTCGGCAGTAACGATACGTATATAGGGAAGTCCCGAATAGTGTAGTTTATTACCTGTGTTTTTTTCATAAGTGGCACCTGCATCCTCAATCAACCTAACCAGCTCAACCCGTTTCTGGCTGTGAAGAATCTTATCGTCAAGAGTTATAGCCATCATGTAAACATCCTTATCAGGATTATAGATTATATTTTTATAAAACGGTAGATGCCTGAAAGCATTACTCAATGAATCCAAATCTGTTTGATAGCTCACTCTCTCAGGAAAAACCGGCCGAACCTCAAACTTCTTCTCCTTCCTGTTTTTTACTAACCGGTACGACTGGCTTACAGAAAACACCGATTTAACTCCGTCAATCTTTTTCAGATTATTTGTAAAGTCGCTCCAATAGTTGAAGTGGGACACAGTAAAAAAGTCATCATCTTTCACTCCAACAACTAAAAGATTTCCCTCGTTACCAAAATGTTCTAAAAATGATTGGTACTCTATATACACCGGATCATCCTTAGAAAGCAGTGGTGCATACTGATAGGACATCTGAATATTACTGGCATTGTAGCCCATAAAAATGGTAAACAGTAAAAGTACAATCAGAATCAGAATTCTGTTTTTTAGAATTATCCGTGCTATGCCGGTCCACATAATCTCAATATTGATTTAAAAAAGCTTAGCGAAATTAAAATAAAAATGGAAAAGAACTAAGGTGTAACTATTAATAAGTGTTAATTGCTATAACATTGTAATGAGCTATTTTTTCATCGCTATGTCTGCCTCTAACTCAACAAGCAGGTTGTTACGGCAAATGTCCGCCTCAACATACACAATATCTTTTACTTTCATTTGCTGCTCAACAATCTCTTTTACAGCATTAAAGTCATCCCTGTTCTTTATGTATACTTTAACATAATCATATAGTGGTGAATCATCGCCGGCAACACCTATGCTATCCATGTTTTTCTTTACAGTGAGCTCCTTAATATTGTCAATAGTTATTTTAGTCTGCTCCTTCACATCACCAACTGATATTGTTTTTTCACCCATGATTGATGCTGTACCACTAATAAAAATATAATTCTTGTCGGTGTAGCTAACCTGCTTCCCTCTCTCAAACAGTGGAGGGTTTTTACCCCTCTCACGAGACAATGCCTCCCCCTGCAAAACCTTTTCGGAGTAACTATACGCATTTTGTTGTACCGGGCTTTTGATTGGAATCACAGCCATTTCGTCTTCACTGTAAACCGCAATAAAATCAATTGTTACACTTCCAAAACTAGCCCCAATATCGGTAGCAGCAGGGAAACCATTTTTGAATGTCTCAGGATTATAGTAGAGTGCCCTGATATCGTTAAAGATTTGATAATTCTGCAAAGAGCGTTTCTCAAACTTATTTACTGATAGAATTGACGGAATATAGTTCCATTGACGCACTATATGGCCAAAGTCCATATCCTCTTTCATCAAAAGCTGCTCAACAAAGTCGAATGCATTTTGACAATCAAAAATGAAATCTCTGGATTTATTTACCGAAACACCTCCTGAATAGACCTCCCTAAGCTTGCCATTATTGTACGAAACAACAACATAAGGGTGCTTGTTAAGTTTGTACCTCTCAATTTTTGCGTCAGTTCCCTCTTTTAAGATGTAACCCTCAACCAAAATATCATTACCTGACAACGGAGGCTGCCCAATAATAGTATAAGCAGGGACACTACCTTTAAAAACAGCTTTAATATTACTTACAACCTCCTCCTTAATCTCTAGAAACTCATTGCCGTCATCAACCTTAACAAAAATATTAAGTTTAACAACATCCTTAATTCTTTGACCCCTCGCACTAATATTTTGCGTTAATGCTAATAATGACTGTTCTACCTCACTCTCTAATGAACCCACAAACTGTTCATCAACAACGATAACATCCATATATAAAAGACTTCTCAATACAAACTCAAATAATGAATTGGCAAAATTATGAATTTTATTGAAACTAAATAGTTGCCTACCTCTATTTGCTCTGTTTTTTTAAAAATCTAACAAAAAAGGTAACAAATGAATCACAATACCGTAATATCCCTAAACTCTCATTAACAAACATAACAAAATATTTTATTATGAAAAAGTTCATCTTCCTAGTTAGCATTCTCCTATTGCCAATTTCAATTTTTGGCCAGGTTCAGGGACAGTATCAGGTTCCCAAATACAAATCGGTATTTACTTTAAGTTTTATGCGTTATATTGGTTGGCCTGAAGAAACTAAACAAGGTGATTTTGTAATTGGAGTTGTAAAAAGCAACGAAGTTGCAGAGTGGTTAAGGAGCTTATCAAAAGGTAAAAAATTTGGATTCCAAAATATTATCATCAAGGAGTTCCGATCGCTTAATGACATTACCGATTGTCAGGTGCTTTTCCTGTCTCAATATGTTAATCTTTTAAAGTATGCGTCTACTATTGTGGATAAGATTGGTGGGAAAAACACCTTAATCGTCTCCGAAAAAAATGGAGCAACTAAGTTTGGATCAATGATTAACTTTGTAATAAAAGATAATAAATTAAAATTTGAGATTCATAAAGCAAACGCATCCAAATTCGGACTCCAGATAAGTTCTAAGCTTGGAGGAATGGCCAGTGCAATTATATTATAGGCTAAGATCATTCCGCTTTTAGTAAAGCGTTTATCCAAACTGAAGATTCGTATTAAAAATACAACAGGGTTACCTATACCGCTAGTTATACCTTTGGTTGAGTAACCCTGTTTGGTTTTTAATCAACGGTGTTGACAGATTCGTTCTATACGACTATTATTTACAAAAACCCCTTTAAAAAAGAGAAAAAAGTAACTATTCATTCATATCTGCGTAACAAGCTTATACAAAACAATTAATGATAAAGTATTTTAACTTTTCATTACTAATAAAGTGAATATGAAAAAGATATTATTAACAATCGGTATATTGACACTTCCTTTTTTGGCACAAAGTCAGGTTGTCAAATACAAGGCTGTTTTTACAATTAATTTTATCCGGTATATTGGATGGAATGAGGCTGCAAAAGAAGGAGACTTTGTTATAGGTATTGTAAAAAACAAAGAGATTTTCGATTGGTTAAAAAGCCTGTCAAAGGGGAAAAAGTTTGGATTCCAGAATATTGTGATAAAAGAGTTCAAATCTCCGTCTGAAGTTACATATTGTCAGGTATTGTATATTCCGTCAAATATAAATTTGTCAAAAAATATCTCTACAATTATCGACAATCTTGGAAAGAACAATACCCTTGTTGTAACCGAAAAGGAGGGAGCAACTAAGTTTGGGTCAATAATTAACTTTGTAATAAAAGATAATAAATTAAAATTTGAGATACATAAAGCAAATGCTCAGAAGTCGGGGCTACAAATAAGCTCGAAGCTCGAAACAATGGCATCAGCCATAAACTTATAACGAAAACACATATTACGAATAATAAAAAACCAGTGATGAAAATTAAATTAAATATCGCACAAAAGCTCCTTGCAGGATTTGGAATAATGCTATTATTAATAGTAATAAATGAGGTATGGACTTCTGTATCATTATCTAAAAGTAAAAAGCTAAACAAAACACTTACCGAGGTTTATTCGCCATCTTCAAGTAGTTTGCATAACCTTTCGCAACTGATTGCCCAATCAAAGATGTTAATAAAAAACTGGGTATTTATCGACAAACAATCAGGAACTCCGGACAAAGTACACCTTACAGAATTACAAGATAAAGATTATACCACTTTAAAAGGGGAAATCACAGCTTATTACGACCGTTGGAAAAAGACCGGACATGGCAAGGATATTGCAAAAGTTGACTCTATCTTCATGCAGGTGGAGAATCTATTTGATATGCAAAAGTATATAATGGAAAACCTTAATTCGTTTGAAGCTTATGAAGATGCAATGATACTTTTCGAGGTTGAACCTCAGGTGCAGGAAGGCGGAGAGATAATCACGCTCAGCGACAAAATAATTACTGATGTTGAAAAGATTGCAAATGATTTTTCTTCTCAAAGTAATTTGGTGTTAACAAAAATGAATAAAAGTTTTACTAATTTCTCCTGGATAATAATTGTGATGAGTTTAATTATTTCTATTTCAGCAGCAATGATAGGATACATGCTTTACAGCTCTATTGTAAAACCTCTTATAGCTGGGATTCAGTTTGCTCAGTCGATAGGAAGCGGTAACTTAGATGCTAAAGTTAACATAAATCAGGAAGATGAAATAGGAGATCTTGCAAAAGCCTTAGGTAAGATGGCCGAAAACCTTAAAGGTATTGTTGCTCTTATAAAGCAAAATGCTAATAAACTTGTCTCTTCAGGTCATCAACTAAAAAGCAGTTCACTGCAACTCTCTAAAGGATCAGCCGAACAGGCTGCATCGGCCGAAGAGGTTTCAACATCGATAGAAGAGATGGTTGCTAACATTGACCAGAATACTGAGAATGCTGTTAAAACAGAGAAGATAACCATTGAAACAGCCAAGGATGTAAACATAGCGAACGAATTGTCAGCCGAAGCTGCTAATGCAATGAAGCTGATTTCTGAAAAAATAACTGTTATTAGTGACATTGCTTTCCGAACAAATATTTTGGCACTTAATGCTGCTGTTGAAGCGGCCAGAGCAGGTGAACATGGCAGAGGATTCTCTGTGGTTGCCACTGAGGTACAAAAGTTGGCTGAGCGTAGCAAGAGTGCTGCTGACGAGATTGTATCGTTAGTTAAAACCGGATTGAAGGTTTCGAATGAAGCTGGAGAAAAAACAAAGATGCTTGTTCCCGACATAAAAAAAACCACACTGTTAATTAAAGAGATTTCAGCTGCCAGTTTGGAGCAGAAAACAGGTGCAGAACAGATTAATCTGGCAATGCAGCAACTAAATATGATTACTCAAGAGAATGCATCCTCATCGGATGAGTTAACACAAAGCTCTAATCAGCTGTCAGAACTGGCAACAGGATTAAATCAAGCTATCAGATTCTTTAAAATAAACGAAAACAATCTGAACCTTGATAATGATGGGTCAACACCCAACAACACTGAACTCGAAGCTAACAATACTAGTACAACGAGTACTTCTATTGATAAAAACCCTGAAATTGAATATCAGGACGAGCCAAAATCTTCACCGATAACTAACCTCGGGAAAGAGTTTAATCTTGATAACTACGAGAAATTTTAATTATACAGTTAAGAGCATAATAGCTACATAATGGAAAAAAAGCCTTTTGAAATAAAGTTTAAAGACGATCAGAAAAAACTAACTATTAAGTTTTCGGGAAGTCTGGTGATTAATCACATTGAAGATATTATCACAACAATTAAGGAGAGAGTTGATTTTACTAAAAATCTGCACATCAATATCTCTAATCCTGATAATATTGATCTTACTTTTATACAACTGGTAATTTCATTACAAAAAACATCTTTAAATAAAGAGATTGACTTTTCTGTATCGGCCAAAATAAAGGATTACTTAAATCTTATTTTGACAAATGCAGATTTTAATAAAATAATTTTTAATTAAAAACCATACTACATATTTTAGATTATGGCAAAAACAGTTCTTATTGTTGATGACTCAGAAAGTATTCGCGAAGTAGTAAATTTTACACTTCAGAATGAAGGATACAATGTATTAATTGGAATTGACGGCGAAGATGCCCTGCAGTTTCTTGATGGACGTACCATTGATATTGTAATTACCGATTTACACATGCCAAACCTCGACGGGCTTGGGTTGATAAGGAAAACTAGAGAGATTGATGCGTATAAGCACATCCCAATCCTGTTCCTTACAACAGAATCGCAAACTGCAAAAAAGATGGAAGCTAAACAGGCTGGTGCCACAGGTTGGATTATTAAACCGTTTGTTCCGGCTAAATTACTAAGTGCAATCACCAGAGTGTTGAGATAATTGTAAAAATCAGGGTTACTAATATTGAATAAAAGAAGCCCTTTTGTTCAATATTTCGATGATGTACCCGACAAATGTTGAGAACATTATGATTGATAAATTTAAGGTAAAATTTGTTGAGGAAGCTCAGGATAATGTGAGGGATTTGGAAGAATCCTTACTGCTTCTTGAGGAGGATCTGAGCAACCATGAGATAATTGAGCGGATATTCCGTGCAATGCACTCTCTCAAGGGAGGTGGTGCTATGTTTGGTTTCAACGACCTGAGTGATTTCACCCACCATCTGGAAACAATTTTTGATTTAATAAGGAATGATAAGCTGAGTGCTAATCAAGATATTATCTCACTAACCTTTAATTCTATCGATCACATTAAATATATTTTAAGTGTCGGTAATTTGAAGTCTCCTGAAGATATTAAAGAGCAGAGTGACCTAATTAAAGATATTGAAAAGTACACCTCTTCCTCCTCCGAATCGAAACCGACTGCTAAAGAAACAAGTAACGATGATGTTATTGTTGATGGTTCAAAAACATATTTAGTAACTGTTTTGCCAAATGAGGAGATATTAAAGAATGGTACAAATCCACTCTTCCTTTTAGATGACCTGCATGCTTTGGGCGATGCTATAACTATTGCTGTTACTAAAAATGTCCCTGATTTTGCCAATCTCAACCCGGTAGCAAACTATTGCTCATGGCAGGTAATTCTGAACACCGATGAGTCATTAAACGAAATTAAAGATGTCTTTATCTTTGTTGAAGATGAGTGTGACACAGAGATTACTGAGATATCAACAGATAACATACTTTCCCATCCAAAGCTGAAAGAGTTAATTGAAGCCGTTAAGACAGAAGAGAGATTGTTGGCAAAGGATGACATTCTAAAACTTGATTTTGGAAATCAAAAAGAGTCAAAAATCGCAATTAAAAAAAAGAATCTTTTTAAAGATCATAAAATATCAAGCATAAGAGTAGCCTCAACAAAGATTGATGATTTAGTAAACCTCGTTAGTGAGATGGTTACCATACAGGCTCAATTATCACTCTATGCCGAGAATAGTGGAGAACCCTCAATAGTTGCCTTAGCTGAGAATATACAAAAACTATCACGCCAGCTTAGAGATAACGCTTTTGAAATTAGTCTTATTCCTATTCAAAACGAATTAATGCGCTTTCAACGATTGGTCAGAGACCTCTCTAAAGAGATGAACAAGGAGATTGACTTTATTATTGAAGGGGGTGAGATTGAACTTGATAAAAATATCATCGAAAACCTTACCGACCCTCTCCTGCACATTATTCGTAACTCTGTAGACCACGGAATTGAATCTCCCAAAGAGCGGATAAAAGAGGGGAAGGCACCTAAAGGAACCATCGTTTTTAAAGCGTTCTACTCAGGAGCCAATGTAATAATTAAGATACAAGATGACGGTAAAGGAATTGACCCGGATGTTATCAGAAAGAAAGCTATTGAGAAAGGGCTGATAGATAAAAACACTGAACTCACAAAGAAAGAGATTTTTGATCTTGTGTTCTTAAGTGGCTTTACCACAAGAACTGAGGTTTCAGGCATTTCTGGTAGAGGTGTTGGAATGGACGTGGTAAAACGAAAAATTAATGACATAAGGGGCGAGGTGTCCATTGAGTCGGAAATAGGACAGGGTACCATCTTAACCCTCGAACTACCATTAACTCTCTCAATTATCGACGGACTGTTAGTTGAGATAGCACAGAACCAGTATGTTATTCCAATATCAAGTGTTGAAAAACTATACTCTGTAAATGACATTACGCTTGGCGAATCGTTTAATAAAGTAGCCATAATTGATGATGAGCAGTACTCATACATCGATTTACGTGAGATATTTGAAGAGACAGATATGCAGCATAGCGACAGCCAGCTTATCATGGTGAAGTATGAAGATAAAAAAGTAGGTCTGATTGTAGATTATGTTATTGGTGAGTATCAAACAGTAGTTAAGCCATTGGGACGATTCCTCAAAAAGCAGGAAAATATCTCCGGTGCTTCAATTATGGGCGATGGTACTATCTCATTGGTAATTGATACTAATCGCCTGATCTATTATAATGATATTCACAAGTATAAAACCATAAAGTAGACTATCCATGACTGAGAAGCAAATAACCTCAATACTCTCATTCTTCATCAAAGAGGAGCTTTTTGCCTTTGATACTGATGCAGTACGCAACATTCTGGAGTTGGGAAAAGTAACCAATGTCCCTAACACAAAAGACTATTTTGTTGGAGTAATCAATCTTCATGGTAACATTATTCCGGTTGTCGATTTCAGAAAAATCATGGGTATTGAAAACCCCGAAAATAATAAGGATACTGTAATAATTATTCTCTCTTCTGATGGCCAAACAGGCTCCTACATTGGAATGATAGTTGATGAGGTTAAAGGGGTATTCACTCTAACCGAAGATTCTGAGTTTCAGGATACAATTATTGGAGCAGCTAAAAATACGGTTGTTGATATTTCATTTAAGGGGACATTAAGAATAGATAAAGAGTTCATCCATCTGATTAATTTGGAAGAACTAATGGTAGAGATTGAAAATTAAACAATAAACAATAAACTGATGAATCAAAGTACAAACTCATATCTCACATTTAAAGTAAATGATAATGCTTTTGGCATTCATGTTGAAAAGGTAGTTGAGATTAAGGAGTACTCTGAACCTAAAAGTATTCCGGAGTCAATGCCATATGTGACAGGAATTATTGAGTACCTGGATGAGGTGATACCACTAATCGATACTGCCACTAAATTCAATATAGGTAAGATTACTATTGCACCGCAAACCTGCACCATAATTCTTGAGGTAATCAACGAGCAAAAAAATTCAAATTCAAAGGTGGGAATTATTGTTGATGCTGTGTCTGATGTTTTTGAAACCGACCCAATGCAGATTAAAGCCCTGAAAAACGATTATAAACCAACCTACATTTCGTCTACATACAAACTGGACAATAACCTTGTAATGATACTTGATTCAAACAAAATATTTTCGGAGAAAGATATTATAGCATTGGATAAAATAATTAAGAATTTAAAATAGAGCAGATAGTATGATTCAGGAGAATAGACAAAAAACGGTTGTAAATAAAGATTTGAATATCTTCAAAGAGGAGCTCTCGGAGAAAGACTTTCAGGTTTTCAGCTCTTTTATATATTCACAGTACGGAATTAAGATGCCACCTGTTAAACGAATAATGCTTCAGGGAAGATTACTGAAACGAATTCGTGATTTAAACATGAACTCCTACTCCGAATATAAAGATTACTTCTTTAGTAAGGAGGGTCAGCAGAAGGAGATTTTTAATTTCCTGAATGTTGTAACAACAAACAAAACTAATTTTTTCAGAGAGCCGGTTCATTTCAATTTCCTTTTGGATGTAATTTTACCTGAGTATACTGAACAAAACCCAAACTCATTTTTTAAAGTATGGAGTGCTGGTTGTTCAAGTGGAGAAGAGCCTTATACTATTTCGATTATTTTAAATGAATTTAAAGCGTTGAAACCCGATTTTAACTTTTCAATACAAGGAACAGACATCTCGCATAATGTTATGAACAAGGCTGCCCGCGGTGTTTATGCAGCTAGCAACGTTGAACTAATACCTCTTGATTACAAGAAAAAATATTTTCTGAAAAGTAAGGATAGAGAGAATCCAACTGTTAGAGTTAATCCGGTATTACAAAAAAATTTAACATTAAAATATGTAAATCTGATAAACGGTAGCTATGATGTCCAGGGCTCTTTTGATGTTATTTTCTGTCGTAATGTGCTGATATATTTCGACAGAGAGACTCAGGAGAAGGTAATAACCCGATTAAGTAGCTTTCTTAAACCGGGAGGATACTTTTTCATTGGCCATTCCGAATCATTATCGGGGATGAATGTTCCGTTAGAACATATAAAACCAACAATATTTCAAAAAACAGTTTAAAAT
>JALVBA010000307.1 GCA_027010905.1 Marinilabiliaceae bacterium | reverse complement strand
CATGATAACAAAGCACGATCTACCTCAGTTAGAAAAGAAAGGAATAGAAGAGAAGCAAGCACTCAATCAGCTTAAACAGCATAAAACAGGATTCCCTTTTGCCGACATACAACGACCTGCAACTCCCGGAGATGGAATAATAGTGATTGAGCAGGAGGATATAAGCAAATATGAAAAATTGTATCAAGATGCCATAGACAACAATCTCGACATCTGCAAATTTGTGCCGGCCTCAGGAGCCGCAAGTCGTATGTTTAAAGACCTGTACTCATTTCTGGAGACTCCTGACGATAAAATTATGGAGATTGTCAACGAACCTCCTTTTTCAGATTTCTTCAAACAAATTAAGAATTTTGCTTTTCACAACGACCTGAAAAATCTTCTACCTGAAGGTATTGACCTGAATAGTGCTGAAATGTACAAATTAATAGTTAAGAGAGTGCTTTCTGAAGAGGGGTTGAACTACGGTAATAAACCCAAGGGAGTACTGAAATTTCATCGATACGATAACTCTGAAAACACCCCGATGGAAGAGCACCTGCTGGAAGCTGCCCTCTATGGTAACAACAACAACAGCAAGTCGTACGTACATTTTACCGTTAGTAAAGAGCATGAAAGTTTATTCAATGAGGTTCTTGAATTGAGTAAAGATAAGATGGAGAGAAAGTTTGACACAACTTATGAAGTAAGCTTCTCAAATCAGAAACCGTCAACCGACACCATTGCTGCTACTCCTGACAATAAACCTTTCAGACTTGACAATGGAGAGATACTTTTCCGACCCGGTGGCCATGGTGCTCTGATTCAAAATCTCAATGACCTCGATCATGATATTATTTTTGTTAAAAATATCGACAACGTTGTGCCTGAACACCTTGTTGAGAAGACCGTACTTTACAAAAAACTGTTAACCGGAATACTACTTGAATATCGCAATCAGGTGTTCAGCATTCTAAATAAGCTAGACAATTTCAGTACTCTTGAATCAGGTATTAGTGACGGATTAGACTTCATTGGTAACGTACTAAAACGTGAAGTAACCCATCTAAATATTCTAAAAGACAATAACAGGCAGGAGAGGGCAAACAGAATAAAAGAGATACTGAACCGCCCGATAAGAGTTGCCGGAATGGTGAAAAATGAAGGCGAACCGGGTGGAGGTCCTTTTTGGGTAAAGTCGGCAACAGGAATAATTAATTTGCAAATAGTGGAGAGTTCGCAGATAGACCTTAATAATCCTGAGAAGAAAGCTATTGTGGATAAAAGCACCCACTTCAATCCTGTGGACCTTGTCTGCTCGATAAAAGATTACAAAGGAAATAAATTTAACCTGTTGGATTTTGTTGATCCTGTAACTGGATTTATATCCGAAAAATCGATGAGTGGTAAAACTCTAAAAGCTTTAGAGCTACCAGGCTTGTGGAACGGTGCTATGGCTCACTGGCTTACCTTCTTTGTTGAGGTGCCTGTGGCAACATTCAATCCGGTAAAGACTGTTTTCGATCTACTGAGGCCACAGCATCAACCTGAAGAATACAAAAAATAATAAAATTAATTTTAGAGCTAGGATAAAACCATTTGAAAATTACTTTTTAATATATACTTTTTTTTACACCATTCATTT
>JALVBA010000306.1 GCA_027010905.1 Marinilabiliaceae bacterium | reverse complement strand
TCGAACGACTGATTCAAATATTCGTCTACATGCTGCGGATAACCGTTACTAATATCAATCCCTTTCTCTTTCATCACCTGAATTGCTTTGGGGTTAACTCGTCCTTCAGCTTTAGTTCCTGCTGACACAACATCAAAAGAGCTGTCGAGTGATTGTAGAAACCCTTCGGCCATCTGGCTGCGGCAGGTATTACCTGTACATAAAATTAGTATTTTTAAAGAGGCCCCCCTTGCATCCCCCCCAAGGGGGGAAGTTTTGTTGTCTCTATTTTTGAAAACGTTACTCATCACATTGATTATTATTTATTAATATTTCCTCTATTCTCCGGCACAATCTTTACAAATACGTTTTCCATCTATAGTAGCTGCATATTCAGCCACCACCATCTCACCACACTGCTCACAAGCAAAACTATTAAAGGAGTGAGCCGGTTGTTGCCAACTATACTCAAACACATCAGAAACATTCATAATCATCTCAGCCGGGGCACTCATCACTTTTTCTACCAGCGGTTGCACTACGTCATCAGGCACCAGAGTTGGCGGTACACCTTTCTCCCTATAATCTTTAAAAAACTCCGTTTTCTTTGATTGAAGCATTGCTTCTGCCTTTGGCACAACACGTACAGCACGGTTTGTTTTTTTGTCGATGAGTGTCAACCCCCATTTACCCTTGTTAGATTTTTCGATATTCCCCTTGCCATAAGTACATCCGGTAATAACCTGTACTCCGTCGGCAAAGCATGTAGCACAATGATTTTCGCCAAGCTCAAGTATTGCATGCAGTACGCTGTCGCCTGTACGTTCAACTCCCAGTTTGTTCATTGCAGCCTCGGCTACTCTTAAGCCGTTTGGCATAGCAGGACATTTATGCCCGTGAAATTTTTGCCCTAATTCGAGCCACTCTTTTGCATTTACCATTTTTCTATTTTTAAAAAATACCTATTAATAATTTAGCAGCCATAAACAGTAATATTACGGCCAAAATCTTTTTCACCATCTGTGGGTTAAGTTTTTTATGCATGAATGCGGTTCCAAGTGTTGCACCTATAACTCCTGCAACAGATACAATAAGCAGAATATTCCAGTCAATCTTCCCCATTGCCCAGTATGTAAGAAAACCTGAGAACGATGAGAACGGAACAACAAAAGCAGTTATTACGGTCGTTTTCTTTGGATTAAAATTCAACATTAGCATAATGGGTGAGATAATCCCTCCTCCTCCAACACCGAGCAATCCCGAAATCAGCCCTGCTAAAGCACCAACAATAGTAAGGGAGAGGTATGGTTTATCGCTACGGTAACTCTCTTTATCGCTCTTTTTGTGAAACAGAAACATAAAACCTGAAAAAAGAAGAAACAGAATAAAGAGAGTAAGAATAACAGTTTCGGGGATAAACGTTGAAAGATAAGCACCGGCAATAGCAAACAAAAACGAAGAGATAATTATTGGTATTCCCACTTTAAAATCAAGCCGTCTGTTTTTAATATTAGTGATAGTGGCACCTATCATACTAACAGTATTGTAAAAAAGCCCAACAGGTTTGGCTGTATTTATGGGGATACCTAACGACACGAATATAGGTATCAGAATAATGGCAGCACCCACCCCTCCCAATGCAAAGATGAAAGAGGCAATAAGTGATATTACAAAAATCAGTATATCCATAAGTTTGGTATATAGTCAGATAGACTTGCTATTTTACTTCGGTTACTTTGCAGCTTCCGGTTTTTGCAGCTATACGTTCCATAAAATCATGCATCTCACTTTTCAGCTTCTTCACATTCTCGGTGTCGATGCAGTAGTACACCCGTGTTCCGGAGACCGTACCTTTTATCAGTCCTGCACTTTTTAACTCCTGAAGGTGTTGCGATACTGTACTACGACTCAGGGGTATCTCACCGGTGATATCTCCACTGATACACTGGCTCTGTTTTGCCAGATACTCCAGAATAGCCATGCGTGCAGGGTGCGACAGTGCTTTAGTAAAGTCTGCCAGCTGCTGCAGATGATCCTCAAAAGCCTCTTTTTTTGCGTATGTCATAATCACTAATGTTTTATGTCGCAAACATACGACATAAATATCTAAAAACAAAAAAACAGCATAACTTCAAGTATAATTCATGAAGTTATGCTGAAATAATCAGGTTAAATATCCAATTCAACAACCGGAATTGGATGGGTTTGAAACTAATTTAGTATTTGCTCTCCCGTTCTTCAGCCTCTTTTTTCCATTGGGGTACAATCTCTTCAAGAAACTTGTTCTTCTCAGCAACAAGCTTTTCAACAGGCATCCCGATAAACTTTTGTGCATCAGCCTTTGTTTTGATATTTGGGTATGACACCTCTTTATCGTATCCCAATTCAATCAAAAGTTTTGCCAGCTTAATTCGGGTCTCCTGAGTAATATCAATACCTTTAGCAATAATGCGACCGGTCTCAACAGGAGCATGAAATGAACCACCGTGCGAAGCAGCAGCGATATCCCATCTCCATTGGCCAATACGAATGCCATAAAGAATATCTTTCATCTGTTGTTCAGTTGCACCAACATCCCAACACTTTTTTGCTTCCACATGAGCTCTAACAATCAACTCCTCCAGCTTATCACGATTCTTAATTATTCTGTCCTGATTGTCATATACATTTCTCACTAATTCATCAGTCTCTTCACGGTGACAAACCTGACAGGAATTTGCTACATTGTTAAGCGGCGACTGGATATGGTGGTCGGTAAATTTCTGTCCTCCCTCTGTTTTGTATGGCATGTGACAGTCGGCACAAGAGACGCCCCTGCGGCCATGTATTCCGGCCTTCCACATCTCATACCCGGGATGCTGGGCTTTAAGCATTGGTGCCTTACTTAACTTATGAACCCAGTCGACATGATGGTTTTTGTCGTAATATGTTTCCATATCTTCAAGTGTAGTTCCGTAATCCCATGGAAAAGTAAGATAAGGAATACCTTCTTTGTCCGGCAGGTGTTTATTAAAATAATATTCAACATGGCACTGAGCACAAACAAGTGTTCTCATGTCGTTATGCGATGCTTTAGTTATATCCTTCCCTTGCCGTTTAAAGGCTTCAATAAGCGCAGGTTGCGTAATAGTAAGATTCATTGTATTCTCATCATGACAATTTGCACATCCGATGGGATTAACAATTTCGGCTCCTTTTGAAGCCCATTTCCCTGTATAAAATGTTGGCACACCAATCTCAGAAATTAAGCGGGGTACATCAGGCGATTTACAAGTCCAACAGGTCGATGGCATTGGGCCTGTCTTGGGCCCGGTAGGGCCACCGGTACGTAATGTATTTCTAATATCCTTTACAGCATACACATGACCCCTTCCCTGATTATAATCTTTTGAGAAACCATATCCTGCCCATAAAACCACCAGCCTGGGGTCTACCTCCAACATATCAATCATTGCATTACCATTGTATTTTGACTTGAATGATGTTTCTGCGGTTTTGTAATACGACTCAAATTCGCGAGGAAAGACTTTTCCCCACTCCTCATTTCTTGGCTCCAGATTTTTTATCTCAACCATTGGTTTATGTGCATATTTTGCCTCCATTTTTCGTTCTGTAATTGAGGTTATCATGTATCCTATAAAAAATACGATAAGCAAAGACAATAAAAACACCATCCAACTAACTCCGGTTTTTCTTTTTATTTCCATTATTTGTAATTTAGGTTTTACTAATTTTCTGTTTCAGATTTTTTCATAAGTTTATTCAGCCATTCAGGAACAGTTTGATAATGCTCCTTCGGAACTTTGCCCAAATAATTAATCGAAGATAAGCTCCTGACACTTCCATGGGGTACTTCCTGATGACACTCCCAACATTTCCTGGCTGTTCTGTTTTGAAAATGATTATCCACCGATGCTGACAGTTTAGCATCTGTAATTTGATTTTTATGACATCGGATACAATTGTCCTGAACCACTCTCGCTCCGGCATCTTTTATTCTGATAACTTCGGGTTCTTTTCTTGCGGTAAAAACAGAAGCATGATACAATCCGTCTTTAGCCTTAAAAGAGTAGGTATTAACAATATTGTCATGAGGAACATGGCAATCATTACATGAAGCAACCTTACGATGCGAAGAGTTTAACCATGTTGCGTATTGAGGAGTCATAACATGGCAATTCACACAGGTTTTTGGATCATCAGAAAGATAGGACACTGCCTGAGATTCAATAAAAGCATAAAGTGATATCCCTGCTAACACACCAGCTATAACGATAATATGCAACCCCCAATAATTTGGTGAAAAAATGATATGTTTTGGCCTTTTCATTTTTATGGATTTAATTATACAATCAGCTATTGATTAGTTTACTTCAAAACCCTATTTGTCCGTTTCTACTTTGTTGTGAAAAAATATGGATTAAACGTTAACATCACATAAGCCCAGTTATGAGTTGCACTTTTGTCTCCTCCTTTTAATACCTGCATCGACTCTGAGGCAAACAGATGAGAATAACCTACTCCCAGATTTATCTCTTTAGCGATATTATATCCCATCCACATATCAGCCTCTGTTCCAAGATAGTTACTATCATCAGCACTTATTGGTGCAGCTGCAGAAAAGAGTAATAACTTTCCTTGTACAAAAATCTTTTTCCATTTATATTTTGCTCCAAAGTGAAAATCATTTAATCCCACGCTGTTGGCATGATTTCCAACGTAGAAGTAATCCATAAAACCGTTAAACTTGTGATTAGTACCATAAAAAGGAGTAAATGATTTGTTCTTTCCGGCCTCTCCATCGTAAGCTGTTCCCGATAACATTTCAATGCCTGCAAATACAGATAGGTTATTCCCGATTTTATATGTTCCATCAACCGCAAACTCAAATGCCGACAAACAGTTACCACCTCTGTCTTTTCCTGTTTGAAAATAGAAATTCCCTGAAAGATTCAGACTTCCCAACTTATAAAGAGCCCTGGAGCCAAAGGTCTGGCTAAACTTAATACTCTCCCTAATTACATTACGATCATTATCAATCTCTTCCGCAAAAGGAGTCCCGTTATTTAGGAACAGCACACTCAAAAAAAGATTATTAAACTTCTGATTATACCATATAAATTGCATCGTCTTGTAGGCATCAGGTCCATCATAGATATTATTTTTTCTGTAGCTATTCTCATGGTAAGCTATACCTAAGTGCAAATCAAAGTTGTTGCTATATTTAAAAAGCGCCAAATCGTGAGATCGTGCCTGTTGCGCCCAGCCAACATTTCCAAATATTCTGTGGTCGTCATAAATTAACTCCTGACGGCCTACCTTCAGACTAAACTTCTCATTAAAAAACAGTTCGCCCCAAGCCTCATGAATAGTGGCAGCATAATAACCATCATTCACCACAAGTTGTGGTTGACTTCCCCAATTTCTTACATCCTGAATCACCAGCTTGGTTACGATCTTTCCGCTTTTGTAGAATAAATTCAATCTTGAACGCTGAGATGTAAAAAGTGATGGATTCTGGTCTGTTGAGGCCAAACCCCTGTATCCATGGCTATACTCTGTACGTGGACGTATCTCGCCTGAGAGACTGAATTGTGCCAATCCCTCGAAGCCGATAAACAGATGCAGGATAGTGATAATACCTAATGTACTGTTGCAAATTTTATTCATAATTTATTGTTTTTATGTAAATTCTTATTCTATCTACATTTTGACATCCCCTTTATACTTTATTTGATGGGCTTTAATGTCATTATTATTAAGCCATGAAGGAACATCCTCTGACATATCAATCTTAACACGCTCACTTTCTAATTCATGCTCGCTGTAGGCATAAACCATTTCAGCAGACAACACACCATCAATCATCTCAATTCTCTTTTGTCTCTTTATCTCTTCATCAGTAGAGTTACCCTCAATTGTGACAACTATTTTTCCATCCTGATGAAAATGAACCTCACACAAATTCGAATATTTTAGAGTGTCTAAAACATCGTGAAACTTTTTCTCTTTAACCTTTATTACTATCCCTGAAATATTCATAACTATAGCCCGTCTTTAAATTGTTTCTCGAGGTTTGATTTTTTGATTCCAAACTTCTCCCTAAATTCAGGAGTAAACAGGTTCTCAATGTTTACTCTTATTTTGGCTTGAGGAACATGACATTGAGTACAATTAAAAAATGCGTTGTTAAGTTTATCGATCTCCACCCTCACTAAAGTATCTTTTTGGGAAAAATGATATATCCCGTTCTCTTCATTCAGTGCAGGACGCAAATTTGTAAAGTGCATTTTAGGAATAGCTACAGCACCTGTCTCTTCCACCTTATCCGGCATATGACATGAAAGACAGATATTACTCTCTATTTTAATAGGCAAAAACCCTTCAACAGTATGAGGAATCAGAGGAGGAGCATTCTCAAACGATCTGTTAAACGTTTCGGCATTACCCGGCTTGGCATCGGTAAACCGAGCCTTTTCTTTCAAATTGGTATCATCTGAATTCACATCGGCATCAATAATGCCTAACCTATTTTTATCAATACCCGTATCCCTTTTCTGATTGCATGAAACTATAGAAAGAAGAACAAGAATCATCATCACAATATTTATTACGAGTCTCATAATTGTATGTTTTTTATATGCTTAATTTTTCTTTAATAACCTGTTTGTGATTGAAAATTTCAGAGCATCATCATCGCACACCTCTATGCATCTTGCACAATTAGTACACTCCCCTGACTTTATTACTCCGCTTTGTTTCCCGATAATATCTAACACCTGCGGTTCGTGGCATACTCCAAAACATCTATTGCAATTTGTACAGTTATCGCTGTCATGCTTAACATTTAACAATGCGTAACTGCTAATTAGAGAGTAAAATGCCCCTAAAGGGCAGAGGTGGCCGCACCACCCATTCTTCACAAGTGCCACATCAAATAGAAACAGTGCTAATATGATTGTCCATCCAAATCCTATCCCAAATATTACTCCCCGATGTAAAATAGCTACCGGGCTTACGATTTCAAATGCTGACACTCCAAGAAGAGCTGATAAAACCAGACCCAGCAACATAATCACGTACCTCGTCTTAACAGACATCTTAAATGACGGCTCTATTTTTAACCTTTTAGAAACAGCGATAGCACTATCAGAGATAATATTTAACGGACATATCCAGGAACAAAATCCTCGTCCAAAAAAAAATCCGTAAATAATCAGAATAATCAACGCTCCAAATAAAAGGTCGTTACCCGCCAAAAAACCACTAAAAAGAATTTGTAGAACAGCGTATGGGTCACTTAACGGAATAGCATCTAATACAGTACCGGAGCTGTAGTTTCCTTTAAGGATACTCCATCCGGCATAATTGCTGCCCGCAAAAATGACTAAAAATCCGATCTGCACAACTCTTCTGGCAATTAAATATCTATGTCGTTTAATAATAATCATTCTTCAAAAAGTTCGTTGTCAGAGTTAAGATATTCAATTGCCGACTCTACATCTTCATCCGTACTACGTTGGAGAGTCTCTCTGTTTTCAATTCTTTTTTCATCATTTTTCTCCCAACTATTCACATAATGGTCTCCTGTTTTACCGGTAACCAAATCAACGGGCAATATGAATATTGCGGCCTTTTCTACAATGCAAACTTTCTCACAGATACCACAACCGGTGCAATAATCGCTGTTAACTACCGGCTTCAAATTAGCATGTTTGCCTGTAAATTCATTCTTCTCTTTTACCAACACAATGGCCTTACCCATTAGTGGACATGCCCTGTAGCACACATCACACTGAATGCCGCTAAAAGCTATACATGACTCCTTATGAACTACTGCCAACCCCATCCTTGCATTTTCAATATTTGCAGGCTCAGATTCTTGCTGAATATTATCAATCAAGAGGGCTCCGGATGGGCAAGCTTTGATACACGGGTAGTTTGTACACAAATAGCATGGAATTTTGCGAGGTTCAAAAAAGGGAGTTCCTAAACACTTATCTTCGGTAACTTCAGCAAGCATCAATGTATCATAAGGGCAAGCCACAACACACTTTCCACATTTTATGCAAGCTTGTACAAACTTATCATCAACTAAAGCTCCCGGAGGTCGTAAAGCCAGAGGAGACTTAGCTGCACTACTTGCAACTGTACCCCAAACCAAACCACCACTTCCGGCAATCATAGCAGAATTAAATATTTTTCTTAAAGCATCCCTTCTTGATGACATTTGCATTTTTTGTTTATCCTTGTTCTGGTATCAAATCTGATAACTGTTTGCTTAGCACTAAACTTTATATATCTTCACCGCACTCTTTTTAAAATCAGTCTCTTTACTCATGGGGCAGGTTGCATCCAGACACACTTTATTAATAAACACCTTTTCGTCGAACCAAGGGATAAAAACCAACCCCTGAGGCACGCGATTTCTTCCCCGTGTTTCAACATGGCATTTAACCTTTCCACGCCGAGACTCAACCCACACTAAATCACCTTCTATAAGTCCGCTCTTTACTGCATCTTTTGGGTGCATATAGCATAAAGCTTCAGGCACTGCCCGGTAAAGTTCAGGTACCCGCATAGTCATGGTTCCACTATGCCAGTGCTCTAAAACTCTGCCTGTGCACATCCAGAACGGATATTCACCGTTTGGTTTTTCCGGTGGTTCCATATATGGGCGAAAAAATATTTTTGCTCTGTTTGCCAACTTATACTTTCCCAATGCCGGTTTCAGGGCTTTCAAGTCTCCCTGACCTATCTCCTTTAGTGCCTTCCCATAAAAAGCAAAGTCTCCGACACCAGCTTTTTCAGCATACGAATCATATTTTGAATTGAAGCGCCACAGGGTCTCCTTTCCGTTTACAACCGGCCATTTGAGTCCTCTAACATTATGATAAGCATTAAAGGGTGCCAGATCGTGGCCATGTCCCAGTCCAAATTTACGATACTCTTCCCATAAATATTTTTGAATAAAAAACCCGTAACCTTTAAAGGGTTTGTCATCCGAACCTGTCACATCCCTTTTGTCACCTTCTGCTTCTGTATTTTGCGTATCCTTACCCACCGGGTCAGGCCACGCAAATGATTGTGCCTCCTTATTGGCAAAAAGAACATCATAAAGTGTGTCGTTAGGGTTATATCCCATCCTTTGTGCTTTCTCCAAAACATCCGGTAATCCCCCGTCAAGACCGGGGATTGGTTGAGCACCCCACACCTCGCGTAGCTTAAAACGTTTTGCCAACTCAACGAACTGCCAGATATCAGGCATTGCAGCACCCACCGGTGTAACTTGCTGTTTCCAGTGTTGAGTTCTGCGTTCGGCATTTCCAAAAGCACCCCATTTCTCAAATATCATTGCAGATGGAAGAATTAGGTCAGACACCTTAGCAGAGATGCCCGGATATCCATCGCTGCAGACAATAAAATTATCCATTGTACGAGCAGCTTTCAGCCAGTGATTAGCATTGGCTGAATTCTGATAAGGGTTACAGGTAGTAATCCATGCAAACTTTATTTTACCATCCTCAATATCGCGATGAATCTTCATCACATGAGAGCCCGGTTTTGGATTTATTGTACCAAAAGGAACCTTCCATATCTTCTCCGAAAACACTCTGTGTTTTGGGTTAGCCACAACAAGGTCGGCAGGCAAGCGGTGAGCAAAAGTTCCTACTTCGCGAGCCGTTCCACAAGCAGAAGGTTGTCCGGTTAAACTAAAAGCCCCGCTTCCCGGTTTCGACTGCTTACCCAGTAGCAGGTGAACCATGTAGGCCTGCTCATTTACCCATGAGCCACGTGTATGTTGATTAAAGCCCATAGTCCAATAGGATACAACTTTCCTCTCTTTTTCAATATAGAGAGCTGCCAACTGCTTTAGCTTCTTTTTAAAGTCATCAATACTTTCGCTGGGATTACCTTTGGCAACTTTGGCCGTATAGTTAACATCATAAGGTTTTAGTCCCCTCTTAAACTCCTGAAAGGTTATCCTCCAATGTTTAACCGAAGTAGCCCGATTCTTCATCTCCATTGTATCGCCGGCCTTATATCCCAGGTATGAAAGAGATATCCCTTCATCTTCCGATAGAACCTTAGACTCCTCGTTCCTCACTGTCTCCTTCTCCTTATCGGTGAATTTAGGATGATTGGGTGTTCGCATACCATATCCGATATCAACAACACCTGTAGCAAATTCGGTATATTTATTGACAAATTCCCAGTCAATCGAATCGGGGTAATTGTAAACAATCTCATGTGCAATGTAATTCCAGATGGCTAAATCTGTATTTGGTTTAAAAATAATTTCCAAATCAGCTAAGTCCGAAGTTCTGTTAGTATAAGTTGAGAGGTTAACAACCTTCGTCCTCTCCCTGTTCGAGAGTTTGTTTTCTGTGGCTCTTGACCACAATATTGGATGCATTTCAGCCATGTTAGCACCCCACGAAATTATAGTATCTGTAATCTCTATATCATCATAGTTACCGGCAGGCTCATCAATCCCAAATGTTTGAATAAATCCAACCACCGCTGATGCCATGCAATGCCTTGCATTGGGATCGATATTGTGCGAACGAAAGCCTGCTTTCATCAGTTTTGAAATAGCATACCCTTCCATTATTGTATGTTGACCTGAGCTAAAAACACCTATTCCGGTAGGCCCGAGTTCTTTTAAAGTTTTCTTCATTTGAAGTTCCATCTCATCAAATGCCCTTTTCCAGCTAACAGGTTTAAACTTTCCCTGCTTACTGAAATTCCCATTTTCATCAACTCTAAGCAGAGGCCTCTTTAAGCGGTCTTCACCATACATTATTTTTGCATTGAAGTAACCCTTTATACAGTTTAGTCCACGGTTAACAGGAGCTAAAGGGTCACCCTTTACGGCAACAATCCGGTCGTTTTTTGTTGCCACCATTATTCCACAGCCGGTTCCACAAAACCGACAAACAGCCTTATCCCATTTCCAGTTACCTTCGGCTGAAGATGCAGCCTTTATATCCTGTATGGGAATAGTTATTCCCGCTGCTGTTGCTGCTGCTACTGCTGCCGACCTTTTTATAAATCTTCTTCTATCTAATGTCATAACAATATCTTTAGCTCTGTTTTTTTATTTTTGGTAACCCAACAATTACGTAGATAATAGTACCCCAAATTCCTATCAAGCTTGACAGAAATGTAACTATCAGCCAATAAGGAGCTCTTTTAGAAACACTCCACAAATGCCTACCCTCTATTGCACTTTTGAAACTAACTGCATCAACCACTCTCATCTTTTGAGTTACTTTTGCCGAACCAAATCCTTTTGATGCTTTCACAATAATATCCATATTTCCCTCCTCATCACCGGGCATTTTAGAATCGATATCAAAGTATGCAATTCCCAATTCGTTACACCGGCTCTTCCCCAGCAGATAGTTTCCAAAGTGTCCTTTAACAAATGCCTTAACAGTCACATCAGGCATGGGGTTACCATTTTCATCCAATGTTTTAACTACCAGTTTGTCAACGTTATCATCAAAGCTCAGATTAAGAGTAATATTTGGAATTACTACTCCTTCAAGATTAGGTTCGGGTTGTTTGTAACTCTCATTAAAGCTCCGGACATATGCAATTAGAGACCATATTTCATTTTGATCCAGAGCATCTCCAAACTTTGGCATTGCCCCTTTTCCGGCTCTGATTTTGTAAAATAACTCACCATCGGTCTGATTCTGAACCTTAGCAGATGCTAAATCTCCCGGGGAGGGGAGCATCAATGAAAAATCTTCCTGAGTAGGAGAGCCATGACAAGACTTACAAGAGTTCATAAAAAGCACCCCTCCCTCTGTCTCAATTTCATTATCAAACAACCTGATACTAACATTTTCTTTCTCTTCCTCAGGAGCTTTCCATTCCTGCGCAAACGCACTCCAAAAACAGGTCATTAATCCAAAGATGATATATATAAATTTTGGCATAGCTTAACGGTTTTGTTCTTCAACGCTACTCTCTTTTGCCTCCCATACAGAAACAACAGGAAATACCTTAGAAAGAACTGTCATAATTATCAAGACAAGAATAAATGGGGCAATTGTAATTGCAATCTCCGGGAGTGTTGGCGTATAATGTGAATAATAGTCCGGAACATTTTGAACGGGCAAAAATGGATGTTCCTGCACAGGAATAACAATCACATATCTTTTATACCATGCAGCAACCAGAATAACGATAGATATTATGAGTGAGGGTAGTGGTTTACGCATTTTGGGTATTATCAAAAGAACAAAAGGGATGACCAATCCACCTATCTGAACCAACCAAAACATAGGAGATCCATGCCCCCAAAGTATACTTTGAAGATGCTCTGCCTCACCGCTTTTTAGTTTATATGCCGCCACAAGCAACTCATTAATATTGAAGTAGACATAAATTAGTGCAACCATAACCAGAAGTTTACCCATTTTATTAAAATGGGAATCGGTAATATAATCCTGAAGATTATAGCTTTTACGGAAAAAATACATGGCTATTATAACGGCTGCACACCCGGCAACAAAAGCACCTGAGACGAAATAGGGGCCAAAAATTGATGTATCCCAACCTGCACGAAGTGTCATGGCAAATAGCCACGAGGTGACAGTATGAATTGCCAGAGCTACAGGGATTATCAATACAGCCAATATTCTTATATACTTTTCAACCAGCTTAAACTGATTGGGTTTATATGTAAAGCCTAATGAAAGTACTTTGTAAATCCACCTTTGAAATGCCGGCACACCTTTTTTCTTATCTTTACAGAGGGCTATGTCGGGGATTAAAGGCACATACAGCAAAAGCAGGCTTATAACTACGTAAGTCATAACAACTACAATATCCCAGATGATAGGAGATTGAATACGACCAAATATGAAAACATTAAGAAGCCTTTCCGGTCTTCCCATATCCGTAATAATTATTAACCCGGCAACCATAGCAAATGAAACGGCAATAATTTCAGCTATTCGTAAAATTGGTGTAATCCATTTGAAACCAATTAAACCAAGAACCGAACTTATAAGCATACCTATCAGACTGGCGGCAACAAAAAACACGAAATTTGATATATACACTCCCCATGAAACGATGTCGTTAAGGCCGGTAACTCCTAACCCATTACGTAACTGTTTAACGTAATAGAATAGACACACCACCAACAATAAGAGGAGAAAGCCCATCCATACTTTAGATTTGACACCCCAATTTACTGAAGCCAGCAAATCTCTCTCTACCTTTTTAAAACTTTTTTCAGCACTATCCATCATTAAGAATTATTTGTACGAACCGGTAAATAATAGACACTTGGTTTTGTCCCCAATTCGGGCATTAGCACATAAGCCGAATTATCAAAAAGCAGCTTACTTAACCTTACAGTCTCCTTTGTTGTTCCATTTGTAACTAAATCTTCATTTGCATCTCCGAAGTAGTACACCCCATTTGGGCAAGCTGAAACACAATATGGTAACTTTCCTTCACGTACCCTGTCGGCACTAAAAGCACACTTTGTCACAGTACCCTTTTTTTGCGGGACATTCAGCTCTACATTATAAACCACATCCTTATATTTATCTGCATCACGGGGATCAGTCCAGTTAAATGACCGAGCCGAATAGGGACAAGCTGCAATACAGAATCTACAACCTATACATCGTTCATTATCAATCAGCACAATTCCATCCTGACGTTTAAATGTTGCGTCTACAGGGCAAACAGAAACGCAGGGAGGATTATTGCAATGTTGGCATGGCTTAGGCATGAAGTATGATATTCCACTAATCTCATCTTCCATCTCCAAAACATTTATATGATGCTGCTCCGGTTTTAACTGGTGGGCTGACTGACATGCCTTCATGCACTTACGTTCATTCCGGCACTTTGACAAATCAATCACCATTACAAATTTTTTACCTTTGATACCTTCTCTACCCTCTTGCTGTAAATACGATTTATCATTACTAGCTTTGGCTATTTTTAACTCAGTAGCGTCTACTTCTATAAGTTTGTTGTCAAGAGTAAGAACTTTCATCTTTTTACGTGAAGATTCTCCACTACAAGAGGATATGAAAAGTGGCGATGTTGCTCCAATTCCGGCTACTCCAAGTTTCTGAAGAAACTTTCGCCGTGAAACACCTGAATGGCTATTTTTTTCCATAATACAATATTGAGCTTTCAACTTATATCAAATGTAGATAAATTAGATTTTCCAAAATGTCACAATTGTGACATAAAATAGTAATTTTACAGGCCAATGAACTAATTGAAGAGATTTGGTAGTGACAGCTCTATTCATTTTAACAAATATCTTGGTCAAATGCTAAAAAACAAATTCGTACTTCCGAAGGAATTAACCATTAAATGCAATAAGAGTTGCAGATTTTGTTTCTTTGATTATGCTGCCAATTCTATCGGTGACAACTATATATTTAATGGGTTAAATTCAAAAGATGTTTGTAACTTGATTAATAGTAATGATTATAAAATAAAAACTTGGGAAAAGGATGAGATAATGTTGCATTATGGTGACAATCTGAATCATCTCTATATTCTGGTTAAAGGCATTGCCATTTGTGAAATTATGAGTTTCAGGGGGAAAGTACTTCGGGTTGATGAGTTAACATCTGCTGATATAATTGGCAATAGTTTCATATATGGTAAAAATAGTAAAATACCGTACGATGTTATTGCGAAGACATTTACACGTGCAATCATGATAAAAAAAGATATTTTCATGAATGTATTTTTAAAAAACGAGCGGATCCTGACCAATTATTTAAATATTATTAATAGTTGGTCACGTAAACAGACGAAGAAGTTAAAACTTTTGGGATTAAGCACATTGAAAGGAAAAGTAGCCTACTATCTGCTTGAATGTGCTAAGAATAAAAATTGCACTTCCTACAAAATTGACAATACGCAATGTGAACTTGCCGAGATGTTTGGTGTTGCCCGCCAATCAATTACAAGAGTGATAAAAGAGTTAGACAACAAAAATATCATTGAGAGTAAAGGAAAAAAGGTTTCCATTTTAAACAAAGAAGCCCTGTTAACTCTTCTAAAATAGATTCTTTTCATATTCCCTATGTTGTTATACAATATAACAGATGAATTTCAAACGATGAATGAAGATATAAAAAGAGCAGTTGAGGCATTGAGAGCCGGTGGAGTAATCCTATACCCTACCGATACAGTTTGGGGTTTAGGATGCGATGCCACCAATAGGGAGGCTGTGGAGAAAATATATAAAATAAAGAGGCGCAACAACTCAAAAAGTATGCTTGTACTGATTGATAATGCATCGAAGCTTAACAGCTATATCGATGTTGTGCCTGAAATAGCATGGGATTTGATTGACCTTGCTGATATGCCTCTGACAATAATCTACCCTAATGCCAAAAATCTGGCCTCTAACATTATTGCTACTGACGGCACTATCGGTATTCGTGTAACTAATGAGGAGTTCTCCAGAGCTTTGTGTCAACGGTTCAGAATGCCTGTGGTCTCCACATCGGCCAACATTAGTGGCAGTAGTACCCCTGCTGTTTTTAGCGAAATCGACGAGGAGATAAGGAGTCAGGTTGATTACGTTGTTGATTACAAACAGGAGGAGACCGGAAGCCCTGCCCCGTCAGGAATAATTAAGTTAGGTGTGAGTGGTGAGGTTACGGTTATCAGGGAGTAGTTCAATATTTTCCAGCTCTGATATTAATTAGAAAGCAAATCTTTGTTTTTTTTGTGACTTCTTTATGTAACTTTGTGCAATAGCCTATCCCTCATTTTACAATAGATACATCAATTGTTGCACAAAGACACTATGGAAACAGAAAATATCAACTTTGAGCATTCGCTACCTATTCAAATCAGATTTAACGATTTGGATGTTTTTAGCCACGTAAACAATGCCGTTATTCAGGAGTACTTTGATTTAGGCAGGCTTCACTACCTGCAAAAAGTTTTGGAGGGAGAGCTTAAAACAGGTAGGGATACTTTAATAATTGCATCTATAAAAACCGACTTCTCGGAACCAATATTTCTTGAAGACAGTATGGTTGTTAAAACATCTGTTTTTCAAATAGGGAATAAGAGTCTGCAAATGGTACAGCACCTTTATGATATGTTTACGGATACAGTAAAGGCTGAGTGCAAATCGGTAATGGTTGCTTTCGACAAAGCTAATCAGAAGTCAACAGAATTTCCCGGCAGATGGAAACAAAACATTATCGCTTTCGAAGAGAATGTTATTGTTGAGCAGGGATGACATTAACCATTCAAGGCCTCAGTTAGATTAACAAAAACTTCATTTTCGTGAGGTCTGAAATTGTATGACCAAATTTGTAGGTTTTGCGGTTGAATATGGTTTTTCTGTGACACGCTAGCTCCGTACATACCAACTATATCTTATCGTATATATTTCTTTTAAAATCTATCTTTTTATTATTTCTCTACTTTTTCTATTGTTTCTGTTACAATTTTTGTAATTATAGCTGTTACCATTTTTGACATTGGAACAATATCTAATTCAGGAAACATCATACTAACCATCCAAGGTTTCATTTTCATAAAACGTAAATTTGTTTTGCCATTTTCTCTTGCAACGATTATACTCTTAGGCATCATAACACCCATATCAAAACTCATTGTGTTTAAAGCTTTATGTGATTTTGGGGCATTACATATTTGAATAATTCTATATTCAAAATCATCTGCTATTTGTAAATTCTTTTTCTTATAAGTCTCTTTCATATCGTGAACTGTAACAACTGCAAAATTGTTGTCTTTCACAACTTCTGTTAAGGTTTCAATAATATTCTTGTAAGGGGCATCAGTTGTATATTTTTCAACAATATCTCCCATTAACCATTTTGATAGCATTTTTTTTATCATTTTTTATCATTTTTAGTTACTATAAATTATAAATAATTTTTATATTGTTACTCCCAATCCAATAAACGTTGTTCGCCTTCGAGGCTTCTTACCGTTTGTGCATCATAAGTTATTTCTAATACGCCTTTGTATCTTCCATCGTTATCACGTACAGCAAAATATTGAATGTAAACAAATTTATCGTGAAAGTTAATCCAGAAATTGGCTTCGTTGCGTTCTCCTTTTTTGAAAGCGTCAACAATTTTTTCTACAATATGAACACTTTTTGGCGGATGGCAATATTTTACCTGACGACCAATAATACCTGCACTTCTCGGAAAAACTCTGTCTTCGCCTTTGTTGTAATATCTTACTTCATCATTTTCATCAACATAGGTAACATCGAAAGGCATATGTTTAAAAATAAGATTAATCTGTTCTGGTGTAATTGCTCCGACATCAAGATTTATTGCTCCAACTTGTGAACTTACTTTACCGCCACCTGTAAACGGAACAGGCTGAACATTATCAGCAACTTGCACTTGCCCTGTTTCTACTTTTTTTGTTGATGGATGTTGCCAATTAGGGTTCCACATTGGTGGTGTGTCAATTAGGCAGTAACCTACTTCGTCTTCGCCTTGGCGGATTTCTGCCCATTCCTGTTCGCTCAACATTTCAAGACTTGCAGGCCAAAGTATTTTTTCTTCTTTGAAAATCATGTCTTCAATTGAGTTGAACAGCATTTCTTGGGTATCGAATAATTCTCCGTAATTTTTATCATCAAGTAAATTGCGATAGAACTTTATTAATTGACGAACATCGTCGTGTAAAGCCCACATTACGGTTGATGGTTTATCGAAACCTTTGGTTTCGAGGTAGGGAAAAAGTTGATTTTCTTTGCGAACATAATGGGTGTTTATTTGTGATATTTTATCGTATGCGTTTACCCAATAATCGTGGTCAACATTTTTTAAATCTACGTTCTTTTCGGCTTCTCTTAATTCTTTCAAAAGTTCTTTAATAGCAATGTTTTCTTTAATGAAAGTATCTAATGGGTGTCCTTCATCAAGATTATCAATACTTACTTTTTCCAATGATTTTTTAAAGATTTTTAGCAATTCGTCAATTTTTGCTTCAAACTGAGAATTGTCTACACCCATATCTTCCATTTTTTGCTCAGCAAGAGCAAATTCGCCTGGTGTTATTGTTCCTTTCAGTTCTTTTTCAAATTCCTTTTGTAATTCTGATAAATCTCTTCCATTAAAAAACTCATTAATAATGCTAAGAATAGCGGCTATTCTTTTTGGGTCAGATTTTAAGTGATTATCCATACCTATTTTAATATCCCAAACTTTTGGTGGCTCTGGTATAATCCAACCTATTTCATCTTCGCCTATTCGCAATTCTTTCCAATCATCAGCAGTTAATAACCGTGCTGCTGTTGGCAACAAAACACGCTCTTCTTTAATTATCATTTCGTCGGCTTCACGGGCTAATGGTGTTAGTAGTGTTTTTGCTGTTTTCTCATCTTTTTCTGTTACTGCTTTTGAAAAACCTTTGGCAAGGTTGCGGATTTCATCGTGCAAACTCCACATAATTGAATTCGGGTGATTAAATCCACGTTTTTCGAGAAAAGGAAACAGTTGGTTTTCTTTTCGCAGATAATGAATGTCCAAATCGGAAAATTGCTTGGCAATAAGCACCCAGTCGGAATACAAATCGGAAAAACTATTTTCCGTTTCGTTTAGTTTTGTTGCGCGTTCACACAATTGCTTAATACTTTTGTTTTCTTCCAAAAAAGTATGAATGGGATGTCCTTCGGTAAATTCCGATAAATCTTTTTGAGGTATCTTTTTTTCGATAACTTCAAATATTTTACGTTCAATACTGATGTGTTGCTCTGCATCTGCAAATATTTTTTCATCTTCTAATTGTTGAGCCACTTCGGTAACTTCTTCGGTTGATATTTCGGGGATATAATCCATAAATACCTGAATAAGTTTATCGGCTTGCACCTGGTCATTTTTTGCCAAAGCAATCATTATTTGTCTGAGTAATTCTTTTTTATCTC